>JBHEPC010000450.1:0-15505 GCA_046260475.1 Candidatus Krumholzibacteriia bacterium
CCTTCATCACCGCCGGCGGCAACGCCGTGGTCTTCGACGCCAAGGACATCGACGGGGCCGTCTCCTACCGCAGCGCCCATCCGCTGGCCTCGCCGGGGCCGGGGCGCTCGGCCCCCCTGATCCCCTCGCTGGAGGACATGCTGGAGCGGCTGCGTGGCCGGGGGCTGTACGTGATCGCGCGGCTGGCCCTGTTCCTGGACGGCGAGTTGGGGCGGCTGCACCCGGAGCTGGCCCTGCACGGGCCCGCGGGCGAGGTGTGGAGCGAGCGCGACTGCGCCTGGATCGACCCGGCCGAGCCGCAGGTGCAGGACTACCTGCTGTCGCTGGCGGTGGAGCTGGCGCGGGCCGGCGTCGACGAGATCCAGTTCGACTACGTGCGCTTCCCCACCAACGGCTGGCGCGAGGACTGGACCGGCGACCTGGACGGGACCGCCGCCCGCCGGCGCGGGGTGATCGCCGGCTTCCTGGCCGCGGCCCGCGACTCCCTCGACGTCCACGGCGTGCGCATCTCCGCCGACCTGTTCGGCATCATGGCCTGGGACCGCGTGGAGGACCTGGCGCTGACCGGCCAGCACGTGCCCACCATCGCCGCCCTGGTGGACGTGATCTGCCCGATGATCTACCCGTCCCACTTCCGTCCCGGGTTCGAGGGCCGGCGCCGGCCCGGGGACGACCCCGCCTACTTCGTGGGCGAGGGGACCCGCCGCTTCCTGGACCTGGTGGACGGCCAGGCCGAGATCCGCCCCTGGCTGCAGGCGTTCCCCTACCTGGTCAGCCGGTACGACGGCAGCTACGTCGCGACCCAGATGGCGGCCGCCCAGGCCGCCGGCGGTAGCGGCTGGTGCCTGTGGAGTCCGTCCTGCAGCTACGGCGTGGCCCTGGAGGTGCTGCCGGCGGTGCTGGACGGCACCGACCCGGCGGCGGCGGCCGTGCTGCTGGCGGCGTCCGGACCGGCCGTCACGGCCGCGTCCCCCGCGCCCGCGCCCGCGGCGGCCCCGGTGCCGGCGGTCGCCGGCGCGGCGGTGGGCACGGAGGCGCTGATGGGCGCCCTGCTGCGCAAGGAGCCCGCCCCCGGCGACACTCCCTGAGCGCGGAGCCCGCGCGGGACCTCCGCCGCCGGGATATGGTCTGCCCAGGATCACCGTCTTCTGCAGGATGCCTGTCTGCAGGATGCCTGTCTGCAGGATGCCTGTCTGCAGGATGCCTTGGCGCCCCGGCCCGCCGGCGCTTAGATTGCGCTTTCGACGCCGCCCACCACGCCCAGCAGGGGAACCGACCATGCGCCTGAGCACCATCGCCCGTTCCATCGCCCCGTCCGCCACCCTGGCCCTGAACGCCCGCGCCGCCCGCATGCGCGCCGCCGGCGAGCCGGTGATCCACCTGGGGGGCGGCGAGCCCGAGACTCCCGCACCCCGTTCGGCCGTGGAGGCGGGCATCGCCATGCTGCGCACGGGCGAGGTGCGCTACACCCCGGCCTCGGGCACGCCGGCGATGAAGGACGCCATCATCGCCTACACCGAGCGCTTCTACGGGCGGCGCCCGGCCCGGGAGAACGTCATGGCCAGCGCCGGGGCCAAGCAGGCCATCATGGTGGCGCTGATGGCGCTGGTCGACCCCGGGGACGAGGTGGTCTTCCCGGTGCCCTACTGGGTCAGCTACCCGGACATGGTGCGCCTGGCGGGCGGCGTGCCGGTGCCGGTGCGGCCGGCGGACGGCTCGTTCCAACCGAGCCTCGACGACATGGCCAAGGCCCTGACGCCCCGGACCCGGGCGGTGCTCCTGAACAGCCCCAACAACCCTTCCGGGACGGTCTTCGACGAGGAGTTCGTGCGCGGCATGGTGCAGCTGTGCGAGCGGCGGGACATCTTCCTGCTCATGGACGACATCTACCACCGCATGATCTTCGACGGCAACGCGGCGGTCGACTGCTACGGCTGCACCGACCGGGAGCTGGACGACACGCGCCTGGTGGTACTCAACGGCGTCTCCAAGCAGTACGCCATGACCGGCTTCCGCATCGGCTGGGCGGTGGGGCCGGCGGCCCTGATCCGGGCCATGGGCAACATCCAGTCCCACCAGTCGGGCAACCCCAGCGCCCTGTCGCAGCACGCCGCGGTCGCGGCGGTCGCCGACGAGCGGGACTCGGTCCAGGAGCTGTGCACCCACCTCGAGCGCCACCGCAACGAGCTGATGCGCCTGCTGGCGGAGATCCCCGGCCTGGGCGTGAACGTGCCCGGCGGCACCTTCTACAGCTTCTGCGACTTCAGCCGCTTCGACGCCGACTCGGCGCGGCTGTCGGCGCTCCTGCTGCAGAAGATCCAGGTGGTCACGGTGCCCGGCGTGGAGTTCGGGCTGGACGGGCACCTGCGCCTGAGCTTCTGCGGACCGCTGTCGGAGGTGCGCGAGGGCGTGCGCCGCATCGCCTGGCTGCTGGACCCCGACGGTCCGGCCGAGCTGGAGGCGGCGGGCACGGTCTTCCGGCGCTGACGGCGGCCGGCGGACGGCGCGCGGCGCCCTCAGCCCCGCCCGTGGCGGATGATGCTGCCTTCGACCGTGTAGATGGTGTCCTCGGCGATGTTCGTGGCCTGGTCGGCCACCCGCTCGAGGTTCTTGGCCACCAGCAGCCAGCAGACCATCTTCTGCGCCTCCTGCGGCCGGCGCGCCATCTCCTCGCGCAGCATCTGCACCGCCTCGCGGTAGTCGGCGTCCACCGCGTCGTCGGCGGCGAGCACCTCACGGGCCCGGGCGGGGTCCATGGCGATCAGCGACTCGAGGGCGCCGCGCAGCATGGCCTGGGCCTTGTCGCCCATGGCGTGCATGATCCCGGTGAAGGCCGGGGGCATGGACTCGCCGCCCATGCAGCTCTGGCCCGCGGCGATGTTCACCGCCAGGTCGCCGATGCGCTCGAGATCGTTGTTCATCTTCAGCACCGCGATCACGAAGCGCAGGTCCACGGCCACCGGCTGGTGCAGGGCCAGGATCTTCAGGCACTCCTCCTCGACCGCCACCTCGAGGGCGTCGATCTCCCGGTCGCGTTCGCGTATCTGGCCGGCCAGGTCGGTGTCGCTCTCGTGCACCGCGCGCAGGGCCAGCTTCAGGCTCTGCTCCACCAGCGAGCTGACGTGGAACACGTTCTTCTTGAGTTGCTCGATTTCCCTCTGCAGATGGATCTTCACGCCGGGACCTCCAGCGGCAGGGTGATGGTGAAGGTGCTGCCCTTGCCGACCTCGCTCGCGACGGTCACGTGGCCGCGGTGGGCCTGGGCGATGTGCTTGACGATGGCCAGGCCCAGGCCCGTGCCGCCCATGGTACGGCTGCGGGCCTTGTCCACGCGATAGAAACGTTCGAACACCCGGGGCAGGTGCTCCGCCGCGATGCCGGGCCCGCGGTCGGCGACCGCGACGGCCACGGTCCCGGGACCGGCGCTGCAGCGGACGGACACCGGCGACCCGGGCGGGCTGTACTTCAGCGCGTTGTCCACCAGGTTGCCCACGGCCTGCTCCAGCAGCGCGGCGTTCAGCGGGGCCCGCAGGTCGGCGGGGCAGTCCAGGACCAAGCGGGCGGCGGCCGCGTCGTCCCGCGCCGCGAGGTCGCGCAGCAGCCGCTCCAGCACCGGACGCAGGGGCAGCAGCCGCCGTTCGATGCCGCCGTTCTCACTGTCCTTCTCCAGCCGGGAAAGCGCCAGCAGGTCGCTGATGATGGTGTCCAGCCGGTCGGCCTGGCGGCTGACGATGCCCAGGAAGCGCTCCATCTCCGCGGGATCGGTGGGCGGCTGCTCCAGCAGCGTCTCGACGAAGCCCTTGATGGAGGTGATGGGGGTCTTCAGCTCGTGGGAGACGTTGGCCACGAAGTCCCGGCGCATGTTCTCCAGGCGGCGCAGGCGGGTCACGTCGTTCAGCACCAGCAGGGCGCCGATCAGGCCGCCCTCGCCGTCGCGCAGGCCGGTGGCGGTGGCCTGGACGCACACCTCGGCCCGGTTGCCCAGGCGCACGTCCCGCTCGACGGTCGCGCCGCCGGCCAGGGCCCGCTGCACCAGGGCGGTCAGGTCCGGATCCCGGGCCGCCTCCTGGATGCTGCGCCCCACCGCCCGCGGCGGCGTCTGGCCCAGCAGGCGGGCCGCCACCGCGTTCATGCTGATGATGGTCTCGTCCAGGCTCACGGCGATCACGCCCTCGACCATGCTGGACATCACGGCCTCGAGCTCCCGGCGCTGGGTGTCGATGGTCTCGATCCGCCGCCCCAGCTGGTCGGCCATGCGGTTCATGGCCTCGGCCAGGGCGCCGATCTCGGCCGATTCCGCCTCCCGGGCGCGCTCGTCCAGGTCGCCGGCGGCGAAGGCCTCGGCGCTGGCCTGCAGGCGGGCCAGGGCGTTGCGCAGGCGGCGCGAAAGCAGGTACGCGGGCATCCCCGCCAGCAGCGCCAGCGCCAGGCCGGCCAGGCCGATGCGCCCGAGGGCGCCGCTCATGACCTCGGCCAGGGAGGCTTCGGAGACGGAGGTGCGCACGACGTACGGCGCGCCCGCGCCGGTCTCGGCGGCCACGGCGCAGTAGATCCGCCGGTGGTCCGTGGTGGCGCTGTAGCGCCGCCCGTGGCCCACCCGGCCCGCCAGGGCGTCGGCGACCTCCGGCCGGCCGGCGTGGTTGTCCATGCGGCCGGGGCCGTCCAGCGAGTCGCCCGCCACGCGGCCGTCGGCCAGGATCACGGTGAAGCGCATGCCGGTCTGTTCGTGGTAGCGGCGGCACATCGCCTGGATCCGGGCCTCGTCGCCCGCGGCGAGGGCGGGGGCGAAGGTGCCGGCGGTGACCTGGGCCATGTGCTCGAGGTCCTGTGCGGTGTCCCTGAGCACGAACGCGCGCACCGCCTGGCCGGCGAAGCCGCTGACCAGCACCAGGCTGAGCACCAGGATGGCCAACACGGGGGGGAAGAAGGTCCACAGCAGGCTACGGCGCCGCATGCCAACCGCCCGTCTTCATGTCACTCGCCCATCTTGTAGCCGACGCCGCGCACCGTCTGGATCAGCTGGCCGGCGCTGCCCAGCTTGCGGCGCAGGGCGGCCACCTGGACGTCCACCGAGCGGCCGGTCACCGGGTAGTCGTCGCCGTGCACCGAGCGCACGATCTGGCTGCGGGTGAAGACCCAGCCGGGCCGCGAAGCCAGGAACTGGAGGATGCGGAACTCGGTCCGGGTCAGCTCGACCGCCTCCCCCTCGACCCGCACCTCGTGGCGGCCGGGATGGATCTCCAGGCCCTCGAGGTCCACGGTCTCGTCCTCGCGGGAGCGCCGGCCGGCCGCGCGGCGCAGCACGGCCTGCACCCGGGCCAGCAGCACCTTGGGCCGGAAGGGTTTGGTCACGTAGTCGTCGGCGCCCGCCTCGAACCCGGCGACGATGTCCTCCTCCTCGCCCTTGGCCGTGAGCATGATCACCGGGATGCGGGCGGTCTGCGGGTCGGCCTTCAGGCGCCGGCAGACCTCCAGGCCCGACAGGCCCGGCAGCATGAGGTCCAGGATCACCAGGTCCGGCTCGGCCTCGCGGGCCTGGACCAGGCCCTCCTCGCCGGTGCCCACGCTCTGCGGATCGTAGTCCGCGCGCTCGAGATTGTACTCGAGCAGCTCGGCGATGTCCGCCTCGTCCTCGACGATCAGGATGTGTTCGCCTGCCATGACGACTCCCGCGGTGAGGGGCCGGAATCCGCGTCAATTGCCGGGCACGTTCACCTTGGCGGATGTTTTGCGCAAGTTAGGAGTTTGTAAACGGCGCGGCGCGCCGCCGCCGACGGGCGACCGGGTGTAAGGGATTTTACATTATTTTTACATCGGTCTGGCATATTGCTTACAAACGGCGGCTAGCGTGTGGCCCGATTCCCATGGGCCGGGATCGGCCCTGCATTCGTGCCGAGCGCCGAAAGGAATGAAACCATGCTGCGCAAGAACCCCGTCCTGAAAGTCCTGGCCGTGCTGGTGGTGGCCCTGGTGGCCGTCTCGGCCGCGGTGGCCGCGGTCGGCGTGGACCCCGCGCTGAAGGGCTACGCGAAGCAGACCGCCGTCGCGGGCAGTGTCAAGAGCATCGGCTCCGATACCATGAACAACCTGATGGCCCTGTGGGCCGAGGGCTTCCGCACCTTCCATTCCGGCGTCAAGGTCGAGGTCGAGGGCAAGGGCTCGTCCACCGCGCCCCCGGCCCTGATCGCTGGCACCGCCAGCTTCGGCCCCATGAGCCGGGCCATGAAGAGCTCGGAGATCGACGAGTTCGAGAAGCAGTTCGGCTACAAGCCCATCGGCCTGTGCACGGCCATCGACATGCTGGCGGTCTACGTGCACAAGGACAACCCCATCGAGGGCCTGACGCTGCAGCAGGTGGACGCCATCTTCGCCAAGACCCGCAAGGGCGGCTACGCCGGCGACATCCGCACCTGGGGCGACCTGGGCCTGGGCGGCGACTGGCAGGACAAGCCCATCAGCCTGTACGGCCGCAACTCGGCCTCGGGCACCTACGGCTACTTCAAGGAGCACGCGCTGTTCAAGGGCGACTTCAAGGACGAGGTCAAGGAGCAGCCGGGCTCCAGCTCCGTGGTGCAGGGCGTGGCCAGCGACAAGTACGCCATCGGCTACAGCGGCATCGGCTACATCACGCCGGACGTGCGCGCCGTGCCTCTTAGCGACGAGACCGGCAAGGTGAGCGAGTTCGTGGCGGCCGAGGCGGAGAACGCCTACAGCGGCGACTTCCCGCTCTCGCGCTTCCTCTACGTCTACATCAACCACAAGCCGGGCAGCAAGCTGGACGACCTGCGGGCCGAGTTCGTGCGCTTCGTGTTCAGCCAGCAGGGCCAGGAGGTCGTGGTGAAGGACGGCTACCTGCCGGTGCCGGCGGCCGTCGCCCGCGAAGAGCTGCAGTCCGTCGGCCTCAAGGCCTGGTACTAGGATCCGCCGGATCCCGAGGATGGTCACCCGGGCATGACCCAGGACGCGCAGCAGACCGGCCGCAGCACGCTCACCGGCCGCACCATCCGCCGCAAGCCCAGCCGGCGCGTCCTGCTGGGCGACGTGGTGGCGCGGCGGCTGATCGCCGCCGTGGGGATCGGCGGCATCGCCGCCGTCGCCCTGGTGGGGCTGTTCCTGCTGTGGGTGGCCCTGCCTCTGCTCGTGCCCACGGGCATCGAACCCGCGGGGGAGCCCTTGCCGGCGCCGGGGGCCGTGGCCGCGGCCCCCGACGCCGCCATCCTGGGCCAGGGGATGGACGAGTACGCGTCCGTCGTCTGGACCCTGTTCGCCGACGGCACCATCGCCCAGCGCAGCCTGGCCGACGGCTCGGCCCTGCCCACCTTGCACCTGGGGCCGGCAGCCGCCCCGACCGCCTTCGCCGCCGCCGGCGGCGGTGGCCACGTGGCCTTCGGCTTCGCGGACGGCACCGTCATGACCGGCCGCCTTCGGTTCGTGACCGACTACCTGGCGCCGCAGGACGTGCCGGCGGATCTGCAGGACCTCGCGGTGGGCCGGACGCGGCCCTGGCGGGACGGGCTGATCGAACTGACCCGGGAGCGCCAGTTCCGCCTGCTGCGGCTGCAGCTGGAGCTGGACGAGAGGCTGGCCGTCGGCGACGGCCCGATCCTGGGCCTGGACCTCGTCCATTCGGGCGAGGCCTCGACGTTCGTGGCGGTGGATTCGGCCCGGATGCTCCACGACCGCACGCTCTCCTGGAAGGTCAACATGCTCACCGGCGAGCGCCGGGTCCGCAGCCGAGGCAGCGACTTCGACCTGGCCGCGCTGGGCGCCGACGAGGATCGCCAGTGGCTGTGGGTCCTGATCGACGGCACCAGCCGGCGCGTCGTGCTGGTGGCCCAGGACGGCACGGCGCTGCTGCTGGTCCGGGGCGAGGACGGTTCCTTCTCCCTGGCCAGCCGCCAGGACCTGGTCGAGGCGCCGGGCGCAGAGATCGGTGCCCTGGCCTGGCTCGGCGGCCGCGGCACCCTCATGGTGGGTGACACCGCCGGCGGCCTGCACGCCTGGTTCCCGGTGGCCGGCGGGCCGAACGAGGCCCCCGTCCTCGCGCGGGTCCACTCCCTGCAGGACGGCCCCGCGCCGGTGACGGCGCTGGGCACGTCCCTGCGCACCCGCATCGTCGCCGCCGGCTACGCCGACGGCACGGTGCGCTTGTCCCACGTGACCTCGGGCCGCCTGCTCGGCGCCGGCTGGCGCAAGGGGGGCGGCGTGGCGGCGGTGACCATCGCCCCGCGCGAGGACCTGATCCTGGCGGCCGGTGCGGACGGGGCGGCGGCGTGGCGCGTCGATGCGCCCCACCCGGAGACGAACTGGCAGACCCTGCTGCGCCCCGTCTGGTACGAGGGCTACCCCGGCCCCGCCTACGTCTGGCAGTCGTCGTCCGGCAGCGACAGCTTCGAGCCGAAGCTGAGCCTCGTGCCCCTGATCTTCGGCACCCTGAAGGCGACGTTCTACTCCCTGCTGTTCGGCCTGCCCATCGCCCTGCTGGCGGCCATGCACACCGCCGAGTTCATGCACCGGAGCGTCCGCGCCCGGATCAAGCCCGTCATCGAGACCATGGCCAGCCTGCCCAGCGTCGTGCTGGGCTTCCTGGGCGCGCTGGTGCTGGCGCCCGCCATCGAGGACGTGGTCGTCCAGGTGCTCGCGGTGATGGTGGGGGCGCCGTTCTTCGTCCTGCTCTTCGCCCACGGCTGGCAGATGCTGCCGCGCACGGGCTCGGCTCGCCTCGAGCCCTGGCGCCCGCTGGGCGTGCTGGCCGGTCTGGCGACCGGCACGGCGGTCATGTGGTCGCTGGGGACGCCGCTGGAGCACCTGCTCTTCGCCGGGGACGTCAAGGCCTGGCTCGACGGCCGCGCGGGCTCGGGCGTGGGAGGCTGGTTCGTGCTGCTGCTGCCGGCGGCGGCATTCGTCGTGGCCTGGGCGGGCGGCCTGTGGGGCGAGCCTCTGCTGCGGCGCCGCGGTCCCCGCTGGACCCCGCTGCGGCTGGCCTTCCTGGACCTGGGCCGCTTCCTGGTCGGTGTGGCGGCGGCGGTCGCCCTGGCGGCCTTCCTGGGCTGGATGCTGGACGGCGTGGGCTGGGACCCGCGCGGGTCGGTGTTCGGCACGTACGTCCAGCGCAACGCCCTGGTGGTGGGCGTGGTCATGGGCTTCGCCATCATCCCCATCATCTACAGCATCGCCGACGACGCCCTGACCGCAGTGCCGGACCACCTGCGCGCGGCGTCCCTGGGCGCCGGCGCCACGCCCTGGCAGACCCTGGTGCGGGTGGTCGTGCCGCCGGCGGTCAGCGGCCTGTTCTCGGCGGTGATGATCGGCGTGGGCCGCGCCGTCGGCGAGACGATGATCGTCCTGATGGCCGCGGGCAACACGCCCATCATGGAGTTCAACATCTTCAACGGCTTCCGCACCCTCTCGGCGAACCTGGCCGTGGAGCTGCCCGAGGCGGTGCAGAACAGCACCCACTACCGGACCCTGTTCCTGGCGGCGCTGACCCTCTTCGCCATGACCTTCGTCCTGAACACGGTCGCCGAGGTCGTGCGCCTGCACTTCCGCAAGAAAGCGAGCCGCCTGTGAGCCCGCAGCGCACCCTCCGTGGGCGGCGGCCGGCGGGCAACCGGGCCGCTGCCTCCCTGCTGGCCCGCGGCGAGCCCATGGTCTGGCTGACCGCCAGCGGGCTGGTCGTCGGCCTGGTGATGGTCGTCGTGCTGGTGGGCTTCGTCTTCTGGCAGGGCATGGTCACCTTCTGGCCCCGGCCGGTGGTCCGGATCGAGACCCGCGACGGCGCCGTCGTCATGGGCGAGGTGACCCGCAGCAACCGCTTCCGTCCCGGCCCGGAGGTGCTGGAGGGCCTGGACGGGGCCGCCCGCGCCGCCGCCGAGGACCAGCTGGCGGCCCGGGAAGGCCGACTGTCCCGGCGCCTGGTGCGCACGGGCAACTACGAGCTGACCGGCGAGCATTTCCGCTGGGTGGACGACTTCGCCGTCGCTGCGGAGGGCGAGACCAGGCCGCCTTGGGCGCTGGTCTTCGAGCGCCTGGCCTGGGGCCGTTTCTACGGCGAGCCCGTGGCCTTCCTCGCCGACGGCGAGGTGCTGGCCGCCGGGCCGGCCGAGGCTTGGCGCCTGTTCGGCGAGCACCACCAGGGCGCGGCCGATCCCCACGCCGCCGCCGCGGCGGGCCCCGCGTACGCCCTGCGCGTCGCCACCGCCGGCGGCGCCGAGCACGACCTGCCCCTGGACACCATCGTGCGGGCCTACGCCGCCAACCAGCTCGGCTTCGGCGGACGGCTGGGCCTTTACCTGGCGCGCTGGGGCGAGTTCCTGACGGCCGAGCCCCGGGAGGCCAACAGCGAGGGCGGCGTCTTCCCGGCCATCTTCGGCACCGTGGTCATGACCCTGGGCATGACCATCCTGGTGGTGCCGTTCGGCGTGATGTCGGCGCTGTACCTGCGGGAGTACGCCACCGCGGGCGTGCTGACCAGCCTGGTGCGCATCGCCATCAACAACCTGGCCGGCGTGCCCAGCATCGTGTTCGGCGTCTTCGGCCTGGGCTTCTTCTGCTACATCGTCGGCGGCGGCCTCGACCAGGTGTTCTTCGCCGACCGCCTGCCGACGCCGACCTTCGGCACCGGCGGCATCATGTGGGCGTCCCTGACCCTGGCGCTGCTGACCCTGCCCGTGGTGATCGTCGCCACCGAGGAGGCCCTGGCCGCGGTGCCCACCAGCATGCGCGAGGGCTCCTTCGCCTGTGGCGCCACCAAGTGGCAGACCATCCAGCGCGTCGTGATGCCGCGCGCCCTGCCGGGCGTGATGACCGGCGCCATCCTGGCCATGGCCCGCGGCGCGGGCGAGGTGGCGCCCCTGATGCTGGTCGGCGCGGTGAAGCTGGCGCCGGACCTGCCCCTGGACGGGACCTGGCCCTTCTTCCACCCCGAGCGCAGCTTCATGCACCTGGGCTTCCACATCTACGATCTGGGCTTCCAGAGCCAGAACTCCGAGGCCGCCAAGCCCATGGTCTTCACCACGACGTTGCTGCTGATCGCCATCGTCCTGCTGCTGAACGCCGCGGCCATCTGGCTGCGTTCGCGCCTGGCCCGCAAATTCTCCGGGTCCAAGTTCTGATGGCCCGGGAGGTCGCCATGTCCGCATCCGACAAGACGCTAAGCGGGGCCGAGGCCCTGGAGTTCTCTCCGCCCACGGACCGCCTGGCCGCCATCGCCGCCGGCCGCGTGGTCCCCGCGGACATCCACCCGGAGGTGCTGAAGGAGGAGCACGTCCTGGAGGTCCGCGACTTCAGCCTCTGGTACGGCCAGACGCAGGCGCTCTTCAGCAACCACCTGTCCGTGCCGCGGGGCAAGGTCACCGCCCTGATCGGCCCGTCGGGCTGCGGCAAGAGCACGCTGCTGCGCTCGGTCAACCGCATGAACGACCTGATCGACACGGTGCGCGTCAGCGGCGACATGTTCCTGGGCTCCGACAGCGTCTACAGCCGGGGCGTGGACGTGATCGAGCTGCGCCGGCGCATGGGCATGGTCTTCCAGAAGTCCAACCCCTTCCCCATGAGCGTCCGCGACAACGTGACCTACGCCCTGCAGATCAACGGCGAGCGCAACCGGGCGGTCCTGGACGAGGTCTGCGAGAAGGCCCTGCGGGGCGCCGCCCTCTGGGACGAGGTCAAGGACCGCCTGGACGAGAACGCCCTGAGCATGTCCGGCGGCCAGCAGCAGCGCCTGTGCATCGCCCGCGCCATCGCGGCCGAGCCGGAGGTGCTGCTGATGGACGAGCCCTGCAGCGCGCTGGACCCCATCGCCACCACCCGGGTGGAGGAGCTGATCCTGCGCCTGCGCGGCGACTACACCGTGCTGATCGTCACCCACAACATGCAGCAGGCGTCGCGGGTCAGCGACTACACGGCGTTCATGTACCTGGGCCAGATCGTCGAGTACGGCCCCACCGCCCGCCTGTTCACCAATCCCCACCTGAAGGAAACCGAGGACTACATCACCGGGCGTTTCGGCTAGGTGGATGGCGTGCGGGTCGGCGGGCCTGCCCGCACCCCGCCGGGACCGGTCCGCGGCCGCCCGCGATCCCGCCCCGGGCTGTCCCGGCAGCCCCAATCCTTTGCTCGGCAGTTGGTTGCGAATGTCAATATTTAAACACCGCCGACCGTGGGTGGGGTTTCAGGTCCTTGGTATCGTGTAACTTGATTAGATGATCGCCGGCAATCACTTCGGCGCCAAGGTGTTCGGTTCGAAACCAGACCGCCCCGGTATGGTTTAAACTGTTCATAAACAATATGTTGCATGACATTTGTCTTTGGCCCGGCTGCATCCAGGTACTACGATTCCGGCAAGCGGCGCGGGTGCCTCGGGCGCCCGCCCGGCCCCTGCGGCGGCGCGGGGCCGCGGCTCCGGCAAGACGCGAAAGGTCCTGGCAACCATGCGAAGGTACCGTTTCCTCCTGCTCGTGGCGACCTTCCTGCTCGGGATTCCGGCGGCGGCGTCCGGCTTCGGCGACGACGTCTGCGCCGACTGCCACACCAACACCGGCGGCGAGCCGACGGAGATCGGCCCGGATCTGCTGATCGGCAGCGTGCACGAAGGGTTCTCCTGCCTGGATTGCCACACCGGGATCACCTCCATTCCCCATGCGCCCACGCTGCCCGACCCGGACTGCGGCAGCTGCCACGAGGACGTGCGCGACACCTACGTCCAGCACGGCCGCGGCTTCGTGGGCGTCTCCGAGGCGGTGCCCTCCTGCCAGGACTGCCACGGCAGCCACCGCATCCTCAGCCACACCGACAGCCGTTCGCTGGTCCACTCGTCCAACCTGCCGGCCTCCTGCGGGAACTGCCACGAGGACCAGGAGCTGCTGGCCCGCTTGAACATCAAGTTCAAGCACCCCATCGAGGTCTACCAGAAGGGCGTCCACGGCAAGGCGACCGCCGGCGGCAAGGACACCGCGGCCTCCTGCAACGACTGCCACTCCACCGGCGGCACCGCCCACCGCATCCTCCCCCCCGGGGAGGTGGAATCGACCATCAACTACTTCAACATCTCGGTCACCTGCGGCAAGTGCCACAGCCTGATCCAGCAGGAGTTCGAGGCGGGCATCCACGGCGAGCTGGTGGCCCGGGGCGAGGTGGACGCGCCCACCTGCACCCACTGCCACGGCGAGCACGGCATCCTGGCGACCGCCGACCCGCGCTCGCCGGTCAGCCCCTTCCGCGTGGCCGAGGCCACCTGCACGCCGTGCCACGACTCGGCCAAGCTGAACGAGAAGTACGAACTGCCCACCGGGCGCCTGCAGTCCTACGTGGACTCGTACCACGGTCTGAAGAGCCGCGCCGGCGACAAGACCGTCGCCAACTGCGCCTCCTGCCACGGCGCCCACCTGATCCTGCCGTCGGACAACCCGGCGTCCTCGGTGGCGCCGCAGAACCTCGAGGCCACCTGCGGCCATTGCCACACCGGCATCAGCTCCGAGAAGGCCATCAAGTCCAACATCCACGCGCCCTCCACGGGGCAGGCCAGCGGTTGGCCCTACTTCATCAGGATCATCTACCAGGTGCTCATCGTCCTGGTGATCGGCGGCATGACCACCTACTGCATCCTTGACTGGCTGCGCCAGGTGCGGAACATGATGAAGAAGCCCCAGGTGCGGCGCATGGAGACCGACGAGGTCATGCAGCACGCGGTCCTGGCCGTCTCGTTCACGGTGCTGGTGGTGACGGGCTTCTCGCTGCGGTTCTACGACGCCTGGTGGGCGAAGTTCATCTTCGCCCACGAGGGCGGCGCCCAGGTGCGCGGCCTGATCCACCGCGGCGCGGCCGTGGTGATGATGCTGGGCTCCCTGTGGCACGTCGGCTTCCTGATGACCACCAAGGGCCGCATCTTCCTGGCCGACATCGCGCCCAAGCGGGAGGACGTCAAGCTCTTCTGGCAGGCGCTGATGTACAACCTGGGCCGCAGCGACCACCACCCCCACATGCGCCGGTTCTCCTTCGTGGAAAAGGCCGAGTACTGGGCCCTGATCTGGGGCACCGTGGTGATGGCGCTCACGGGACTGTGCCTCTGGTTCGAGGCGGCGCTGGTCGCCCAGGTGGGCAAGGGCACCCTCGAGGTCTTCCTGGTCATCCACTACTACGAGGCCTGGCTGGCCTTCCTGGCGATCCTGGTCTGGCACATGTACGGGGTGATGTTCAATCCCAGGGTGTACCCCATGAACCCGTCGTGGGCCACCGGCACCATGCCCAGGGAGATGTTCGAGGCGGAGCACGGCGCGGCCCAGTCCTCGGGCAACGTGGACAAGCGCAAGCGGCTGGGGCGGGATAGGGAGATCTGACCGCGGACCCGCCGCTGCACTCCGGGCCCGGCCCCCGACCGAGGGGGCCGGGCCTCTTTCTGCATTCCGGTCTCAACAACTCCCCGTTCCGGCCGAAGATGGAGAAGTCGAGGAATCCGTGCGCCCCCCAACCGGAGTGGATGCCATGCCTTTCGTCGAGCAGGTCCTCTACGGATCCGAATCCGGCCAGCGCGGCGCCCCGCGCTCGGTGCTGGCCCAGTCGCCCGGCATGGGCGTCGAGGTCGCCGCGGAGATCCGCCGGCTGTGCGACAACTGGGGCGATCTGCCGGTGTCCGGCCTGGCCGCGCCGGCCCTGTGCTCGGTCCCCTTGAAGGCCACGATGCCCGCCCTGCGGGGCCAGCTGTGGGCCGTCCTGCGCCTGGCGCCCGGGGACGGGGCCTTCGTCCACGGCGTCGTGCTGGGCGACGCCGATTTCGCCGCCTACGGGCGCAACCCCTTCGCCCTGGCCCAGGCTGTCGCCTTCCTGGACGAGTGGCGGGCGGGGGTGATCCTGGACCGGCACACCGTCGCGGAAATCGCCGACGCGCACCTGGTGACGCCGCCGCCCGGGCGCGGGGACCTGGCCCTGGTTACCGAGGCGATCAAGCATTTGCTGACCAAGGGCCGGCTGCTGCTGCCTCTGGAGCAGCCGGGCCCCGCGGCGGACCGGGCCCTGGCCCTGATCATCGCCGCCCTGCCGGCGCCCATGCGCCGGGACCTGCGCTTCGCCTCCTGGTCGACGAGCGAGGCCAACGGCTGGAGCATCGCCGCCATGGGCAAGACCGGCTGCCCGTTCAGCGGCTGGCAGCGCCTGCTGATGGCCGAGGTCGCGGCCATCGTGCCCGACGCCGTGGCCGAGTACGCGCGCCAGGTGGGGGACAGGGTGGTCGCCGGCGACGTGCCGGGACTGTGCCGGGTCGGGCGCGACCAGAACATCATCCCGGGCAGCGGTTCCAGGACGGCCGCCGTGCCGACCAGGGGCCGCGGCCCGGTGCCGTCGGCGCAACGTGCCGCGCCCCCGGTCCACAAGGCCGGGCCGGCCGCCGCCGCGACGCCACCGGCCGTAGCGCCGCGGCATCCGGCCCGCCGGGGGTCCGCGCCCACGCCGCCGTCGCCGCGGCATCCGGCCCGGCCGGCCGGCGCTTCCGGGTCCGCGGCCGCGCCGAACC
>JBHEPC010000456.1:0-4258 GCA_046260475.1 Candidatus Krumholzibacteriia bacterium
AGCCAGGGCAGACCCAGCGGCTCCAGCAGGGGCGTCAGCGCGGCCGAGGCCTCGCCGCGCCAGGCGTCCGGCACCGCCACGGTCACGGTCACCGCCTGGGGCCGCACGTTCAGGAAGTTCTGCAGGGCGCAGGTGAAGAGCATGCCTCGGCGCGTGGTGCGGAACTGCTTGGGGGACAGATCGTCCTTGTCCGCGCGCAGGCCCTTGCCTCCGGCCAGCAGGATCAGGTGCAGGCGGGGTTTCTCAGCGGCCATGGTGCTCCTCCTTCGTCCGCGGCTTGCCCACCGCCGGCAGCAGGGCCAAAGCGACGGCCGCCTCCACGCTGGCGGCGGTCTCCAGGTGCAGTCCCTTGGGGCGCCGGCCGCCCCCCTTGGCCTGGGGATCGGCCAGCACGGCCCGCCTGAAGCCGTGGCGGGCGGCCTCGCGCAGCCGGGCCTCCAGGTCCGAGACCAGGCGCACCTCGCCGGTCAGCCCCACCTCGCCCAGCACCAGGGTGTCCAGCGGGATGGGCTTCTCCCGCAGGGACGAGGCCAGGGCGGCCAGGATCGCCAGGTCGGCGCCCGGGTCGTCGATGCGCCCGCCGCCGGCCACCTTGACGAAGATATCACATCCGGCCAGATCCATCCCCACCCGCTTCTCCAGGATCGCCGCCAGAAGGGCCACGCGCTTGCTGTCCACCCCCTGCACCACCCGCTGCGGCGTCCCGTAGCGCGCGCCCGAGACCAGGGCCTGCACCTCCACCAGGAAGGTGCGCGAGCCGTTCTTCACCGCGGTGACCGCCGAGCCGGGCTCGACCCCGCGCCGGCCCGACAGGAACAGCACGCCGGCCTCGTCGACCGGCACCAGGCCCTCGGCCCGCATCTCCATGACCGCCAGCTCGCCCGTGGTGCCGAAGCGGTTCTTGACCGCCCGCACCATGCGGATGGCGCCGCCGCCGGAGCCCTCGAAGTAGAGCACCGTGTCCACCATGTGCTCCAGCAGCTTGGGTCCGGCCAGGTCGCCGGTCTTGGTGACGTGGCCCACGAGGAAGACGGGGCAGCCGCTCTGCCGGGCGAAGTCCGCCAGCACGCCGCCGCAGTAGCGGATCTGCGTGGGGCTGCCCGGGAAGGCGTCGATGTGCTCGCTGTGCAGGGTCTGGATCGAGTCGGCGATGATCACCGCCGGCCCGGCGCCCTGGCCCGCGGCCGCGCGCTCCTCCTGCATCGTCTCGATCAGGTGCTCCAGGTGCACCTCGGGCAGGATGGCGAAGCCGTCCTCGCGCGCGGGGTCGAAGCCCAGGCGCTCGGCCCGCATGCGGATCTGCGCCGGGGACTCCTCCCCGGCCACGTAGAGCACGGGAATGCCCTGGCGCACCCACCACAGGGCCAGCCCCGTCAGCAAGGTGGACTTGCCCACCCCCGGCTCGCCCCCCAGCAGCACCACCGAGCCCTCCACCAGGCCGCCGCCCAGGACCAGGGCCACCTCGGTCGGCTCGACGGGCAGGCGCCGCGCCTCGGCCGACGCGTTCCGCGCCAAAGGCACCGGCCGGCGGCGCGCCCCGGCCGGACCTTCCGCGCCGGCGAAGCCCACCGGTCCGGGCCCGGTGCGGAAACCCCGGGCGCCCTTGCCGGCCCCGGGTTTGGCCACGCTCATCTGGGCCATGGTGTTCCAGGCGCCGCAGCCGGGGCAGCGCCCCAGCCAGCGCAGCTCCTCCTGGCCGCAGTCGCTGCAGAAATACCGCGTGCTGCTCTTGGCCATGGTCGGGGTCGATCCTTCCGGCCGGTCGGCCCGGGGTCCGGGTCAGCGGATAAGGGTCCGCGGATAAGGGTCAGCGGATGAGGGTCAGCTTGCGCTCCTGCACGGTGCCGGCGGCCTCGAGGCGGGCGAGGTAGACCCCGCTGGCCACCGCGCGGCCGGCGCGGTCACGGCCGTCCCAGGCCACCGTGTGCGTGCCGGCGGCCAGCTCGCCCACCAGCAGGCGGCGGACCAGCATACCACGGACGTCGTAGATGGCCAGCTCGGCCCGCGCCGGCGCCGTGAGGGTGAAGCCCAGCTCGGTGCGCGGGTTGAACGGGTTGGGCGCGGCCGCCAGCGCGCCCACCCGGGGCGCGGCGGGAGCGTCGCCGGCCGACGACACTCCGGGCGTGAGGGTCAATGCCAGGCTCCAGCTTTGCAGGAACCCGAAGTCCCCCGCCTGGTCGTCGACAACCTCCAGCAGCCACGGCCCCGCCGCCGGTCCGCCCACCAGGTCGTCCAGGCTGCCCGGCCCGGCCACCGCCAGCTCCGTCGGCCAGGTGCCCACCAGATCGGTGGTGCCCGCCCCGCCGTGGTCGTGCAGGGTGACGACGGTGCCGTCGGGCGCGTAGAGCCGGACCACGAGCTGCTCCGGCGCCGGGTGGGTGACGGCGATGCCCACCTGCACGGCCAGGACCGTGCCGTTGGCCCCGGGGTCGAGGCTGAGGATCCGGGTCAGCCCGGATGTCTGCCCGTCGGGGACGATCAGCGCCGGCGACTCAGCCAGCAGCGTGTCGGTCCGGGCCAGGGCCCGCACGGTGAAGGCGTGCTCCCCCGCCACGGTGGTGTTGGCCGCGGCGGCCAGGTCCCGGGCGGTCACCGCGTAGGTGACGACGTCGCCGTCGGCGACCGCGGCGGCGGCCAACGGGAACGGCAGCGACCAGGTGTCGTCCGCCCCCGCGACCAGGGCGGCCGGTCCCTGCAGCGGGCCACCGTTCAGGCGCCAGGTCAGCTCCACCGCCGCCAGCCCCAGGTTGTCCGCTGCCGTGCAGCGCACCACCGGCGGCCAGGTGAAGAGGTTCGGGTCCGGCAGCGGCACGTGGGCCAGCACCGGCGGCGTCGTATCCGGGCCCACGGTGAAGGCGTGGGCGCGGCCGGGGGCGCGCACGGGCTCGGTGACCGTCACCCCGGCCAGGTCGGTGCCGGTCAGGTAGTACTCGACGACGGTGCCTGCCGCCTGGCCCGGCAGGTCGGCGGCGTACGCGGCGGGGCCGCCGCCGGTCGGCACCAGCGGCACCGCCTGCCACGGGCCGCCTCCGGCGCGCCACACCGCCTGCAGGGACGCGTCGTCCAGGCCATGGCCCGCGGTGACGAGAGCACCGACGGTGATGGGGCCGGACGTGTCCTCGCGGTCAGGCAGCGGCTCGTGGGCGAACACCGGCCCCCAGTACGTGGCCGCGGCCCAGGCGTCGACCAGGCCCCAGCCCTGGTCGTTGTCCGGCGCATCGGCCCGGTTGCCGGTGGCCCGCAGCGCTGCGGCCACCTGGGCCGGGGTCAGATGCGGCACGCGCTCCAGCACCAGGGCCGCCACCCCCGCCACCAGGGGCGCGGAGAACGAGGTGCCGCTGACCTGGACGTAGCCGAAGGGATCGTCGGGGTCGGCCACGGGATTGCCCGCGCCCAGGGCCGCCACGTCGGGCTTGATGCGCCCGTCGGCCGTGGGGCCGGGGGACGAGAACCACGCGGTGGCCCCCGCGGCGTCCACCGCGCCCACCGTGACGACGCCGAAACCGTCGGCAGGCGCGGCGATGGTCCCGGTGGTGGTGCGGTAGTTGCCCGCCGAGTTGATGACCACCAGGCCCCGGGCCACGGCCTGGTCGGCGGCGATGGTGGTGACGGCCGTCTGCCCGTCCAGGTCCGCGAACGTGTACCAGTCCAGGTAGGCCAGGGACGAGCTCACCAGGTCGGCCCCGGCAGCTTCCAGCCACTCCAGGCCCGCCACCCAGTGGTCCTCCTCCGCGGGCACCTCCTGGGCGACGTCTTCGGTCTTCGCGAGGATGACCGCCACCTCGGGCGCCGGCCCCAGCAGGTGGCCCGGGCGGCGCGCCGCCAGGGTCGACAGCACCATGGTCCCGTGATTGCGGCTGCCGGCCGGATCGTCCGGCTCGTCGTCCACCACGGCGTCGCCGTTGACAAAGTCCCAGGTGTCCAGGATCTGCAGGCCGGTCAGGGCCTCGTGGACGGTGCGGAAGCCCGTGTCCAGCAGGCCTACGGTCACGCCCCGGCCGCTGAGGCCGGCGGCGTGGGCGGCGGTCACGTTCGCCTGGACCATGGCGGCGGTGTTGAAGCCGTAGTCCAGGGCCGCGGCGGCCTTGTCGGCGGCGGGGTCGGCGGTCAGCGGCTTCCGCTCCACCGGCTCGGGCCCGCGCCCGCGGGCCACCGGCTGCACCCGGCGCACCTGCGGCAGGGCGCGCAGGCGGTTCTCCTGCAGGGGCGTGGCATCGAAGCTGGCGGCGTGCAGCCACCGGCTGGCGTGGCGCAGCCC
>JBHEPC010000006.1:0-4252 GCA_046260475.1 Candidatus Krumholzibacteriia bacterium
CCGACGCGCCGGGCGAGGGCAACTGCACCGCCTGCCACGCCACGTTCCCCCTGAACTCGGGCGCGGGCAGCCTGGCCGTCAGCGGCGTGCCGGCAGCCTACACGCCCGGAGCCGACTACGACGTGACCATCACCCTGGCCGATCCGGACGCCCAGCGCTGGGGCTTCGAGTTCACCGTGCTGGGCCCCGACACTAACAGCATCGGCACCCTGGCCCTGGTCGACGCCGGGGTCCAGCTGTCCACGACCCTGGGCCGCACCTACGCCAAGCACACGTCCGCGGGCACGCATCCGGGCACGACCGGGTCGCAGAGCTGGACCGTGCGCTGGACCGCGCCCGCCGCGGGCGCCGGCGAAGTCACCCTCTACGTGGCCGGCAACGCCGCCAACAACAACTTCTCCAACACCGGCGACCGCATCTACGCCACGAGCGTGGCCTGGAGCGAGGGCGGGCTGTCGGCGGTGCCCAACCTGGCCGCCGCACGCCTGGGCGACAACTACCCCAACCCCTTCAACCCGCGCACCACCATCCGCTACACCCTGGACCAGGCGGCGCCCGTGCGCCTGACCGTGTACGCGGTGGACGGCCGCCTGGTGCGGCGCCTGGAGGACGGTCGCCGCGAGGCGGGCGAGCACCGCGTGGCCTGGGACGGCCTGGACGGGAGCGGGCGCGCCGCGCCCTCGGGCACGTACCTGTACCGCCTGGAGGCCGGCCCGGTGCGCGAGACCCGCACCATGACGCTGCTGCGGTGACCGCGAGCCACTAGCGCCGGCCGCGCCTACAGCCCGCCCAGGTCCAGGGCCTGCCACAGGTACCACGACGCCAGCGAGCGCCACGGCCGCCAGCGCTCGCCCAGTTCGGCCAGCCGCGCGGGGGTGACCGCGTCCAGGCCGTAGGCCCGCGCCGCGGCGTTCTGCAGCCCCACGTCGTCCACCGGCAGCACGTCCAGGCGGCCCAGGTGGAAGATCAGGTGCATCTGGGCCGACCAGCGGCCGATCCCCTTGACCGCGCAGAGGGCGGCGATGGCCGCCTCGTCGTCCAGGCGCGGCAAACCCGCCAGGCGCAGGCGGCCGTCGGTCACGCGGGTGGCGAGGTCCTTCACGTAGAGGACCTTCGCCCGGGAGAGGCCGGCCGCGCGCAGCACGTCGTCGTCGGTGGCGAGGATCTCGGCCGGGCGCGGGAAACGCCCGCCCGGGGTCAGGGCGGCCACGCGCCCGGCGATGGTGCGCCCGGCCGCGACCGAGAGCTGCTGGTGGATGATGGCCCGCACCAGCGTGTCCCAGGCCGGCCGCGCCCGCAGCGGCCAGGGCAGGTACGGCCCCACCAGCGGGATGATGCGCCGCATGACCGGATCGGCGCGCATCAGGGCGCGGCGGCCGCGCTCGTGCTCGGGGTCGAAGACGTACCCCTCCAGGTGCAGCAGCCGCGCCTTCTGCCGCACGCCGCCACCACCGGAGAACCCGGTCAGCGAACCGTCGGCGGCCAGCACGCGGTGGCAGGGCACCAGCACCGGCAGCGGGTTGGCGGCCATGATCGCGCCCACGGCGCGGGCAGCGCCGGGCCGCTTGGCGCGCCGCGCCAGCTCGCCGTAGGTGACCGTGCGGCCGGGCGGCACCCGCCGCAGGGCCTGCAGCACGCGCCGGGCCAGCTCGGGCCGATCGGTCAGGTCCACCGGCACGTCGGCGAAAGGGTCGGCGCGGCCGGCCAGGTGGGCCCGCAGGCGCCGGACGACCTCACCCGCCACGCCCCGGGGGCGCGGCACCAGGGGCAGGTCGATCGGCAGGGCGCCCAGCACGGCGGCCGCGTCCGTGCCCGGCGCAGGCAGCACCACGCGCAGCGCGCCGCGGGGCGTCCAGGCCAGGCCCACGGGGCCTTCGCGGGTGTCGAGCACCGTGCGGCCGGCGTCGGCGAATCGCAACATGGATCGTGCCTTTCGGGAAGCGCGCGCTTATCTTGGCGGTTGCCCCCATGGTAGCAGAGCGCCCCGCCATTGCACGGAGGAACCCCGTGGCTCCCGTGATCCGCATCGCCGAGTCTCCCGACGACCTGCTGAAGGTGATGGTCGTGCGCGGCATCGTCTTCGTGGAGGAGCAGCAGGTGGACTGGGAGGGCGAGTTCGACGCCTACGAGCGCAGCTCGGTGCACGTGCTGGGCGAGGTGGACGGCCAACCGGTGGCCGCCGGTCGCCTGCGCCTGGTGGCCGACGGCTGGGCCAAGATCGAGCGCGTGGCCGTGCGCCCGCGCTGGCGCGGCCAGGGCCTGGGCCGGGCCGTGGTGATCTTCCTGCTGGAGGAGGCGGAGCGCCGCGACGTGCGCCGTTTCCGCCTGCACGCCCAGACCTACCTGGAGGAGTTCTACGCCGGCTACGGCTTCGTGCGCGAGGGCGCCGTCTTCGACGAGTGCGGCATCCCCCACATCCTGATGACCCGCGAGGACGGTTGACGTGTTCCTGTACCAGGCGCAGGGCGAGTTCTTCGCCCAGGTGGCGGGCGGGCTCGAGGAGCTGGCCGCCGCCGAGCTGCGCGCCCTGGGCGCCGACGAGGTGCGCGTGCTGCCGCGGGGCCTGGAGTTCCGCTGCGACCGCGAGACCCTCTACCGCATCGTCTACCGCGCGCGCCTGATCAGCCGCGTGCAGGCGCCGCTTACCCGCTTCGACATCACCAGCGGCGAGGACCTGTACCTCAAGACCAAGAAGATCGACTGGACCCACCTGCTGACGCTGGACCAGACCTTCGCCGTGGACGGCAACGTCTCGCGCAGCGTCATCGACAACAGCCACTTCGCGGCGCTGAAGGTCAAGGACGTGGTGGTGGACATGTTCCGTGCCCGCTACAAGGGCAAGCGGCCCAACGTGGACACCAAGGAGCCGGACCTGGCGATCAACGTCCACATCCGCAACAACACCGCCACCATCGCCATCGATTGCGCGGGGGCTCCGCTGCACCGCCGCGGCTACCGGCTGCGGGCGGTGGCGGCGCCCATGCAGGAGACCCTGGCCGCGGCGATCCTCGACTTCGCGGGCTGGGAGGGCAAGGAGCCGCTGTACGATCCCATGTGCGGCTCGGGCACCCTGCTGAGCGAGGCCTGGCTGAAGGCCGGGCACCTGCCGGCGGGGGTGTTGCGCCGGAAGTTCGGCTTCATGATGCTGCCGGACTTCAACCGCAACGACTGGATCAAGGTCAAGTTCACCGAGGACAACCGGGTGCAGCCGGTGCGGGGCGGCCTGATCAAGGGCAGCGACATCGACCCCGAGGCGGTGCGCATCACCCGCGAGAACAACGCGCGCCTGCCCGGCGGCGACGAGCTGCGGGTGCGGACCTGCGACTTCCGCGAGCTGCCCGAGCTGCCGCCCGGCCTGATCGTCTGCAACCCGCCCTACGGCCTGCGCCTGGAAAAAGGCACGGACATGGCGGCGTTCATGCGGGACTTCGGCGACTTCCTGAAGCAGAAGTGCCAGGGCAGCCGCGCCTGGGTTTACCTGGGCGACCGCGAGCTGGTCAAGCAGGTGGGCCTGAAGGCGCAGCGGAAGATCCCGCTCTTGAACGGCGGCCTGGACGGCCGGCTGGTGCTCTATGAGGTGCATTGAGCGGCTGCCGGCCTTCGTGCCACGGCCGGGACAGGACCGATACCGAGGAGGATCGCCATGGCCGTCGAGAACGTCGTGATCGTCATCAACAGCAACGGCATGGGCGTCGCCGAGAAGACGCTCTCCCGCAAGCTGGCCCGCACCTACCTGGGCGTGCTGGACGCGGCGGACATGCTGCCGCGCTCGGTCTGCCTCTACGCCGAGGGCGTGAAGCTGGCCGTCAAGGGCTCGTCGCTGCTGGAGGAGCTGGAGGCCCTGGCCGCCAAGGGCGTCGAGCTGCTGGTGTGCTCCACCTGCCTGAACCACTTCGGGCTGATGAACGATCTGCAGGTGGGGCAGGCGGTGGGGATGAAGGAGATCGTGGAGGCGCAGTGGGGGGCAGCAAAGGTGATCACCCTCTAGGCGGCCGTGCCCACACCCGGGTCCGGGGACGGCGGCCGGTGCCATCCATGGCACCGGCCGCCTCGGCTTGCGGGCCGCTTCGCCATCCATGGCTACGCGGCCCTCCAGACGCCCCGGACCCGGATGCGGGCATGGCCACCTAGAGGGTGATCACCGCAGCTGCGGAGGTGGGTCGGGGCGGGACCCGCGGCGGGTGGTCGGACGGTCAGTTCGGGGTCTGGGCGGAAGGGCATCCAGGGATCGGGCCGGGGCGTCTGGAGGCCC
>JBHEPC010000020.1:0-3909 GCA_046260475.1 Candidatus Krumholzibacteriia bacterium
GGTCGGCCGGATCGGCCAGCCCCGCCGCCGCCGGCCCGGCCACCCCCGCCGCGGCCAGGGGCGCCCGCAGGGCCCCCATGGTCACGTCGTCGGCGTAGAGCACCAGGGTCCGGTCCGGGGCCAGGGCCCGCAGGGCGGCCGCCTGGGCGGGATCCAGGCTGGCCGGCAGACCGCCCCCGCCGGGCGGCAGGACGTGGGCCACCATCGCCGCGCCGGCCCCGGCGGCCAGGCCGGCCGCGAACGGCGCCTCAGGCGGCGGCGCGCCCAGGACCGCCGCCTCCAGGTGGCTGTCGGCCACGGTGCCCCCGTGGCCGGGCCAGTGCTTCAGGCAGCAGGCCACGCCGCCGTCGGTCAGGCCCACCACCGCGGCGGCCACGTGCCGGGCCACCAGGTCACAGTCGGCGCCGAAGGCCCGCACGCCGATCACCGGGTTGCGGGGCTCGGTCAGCACGTCCGCGACCGGAGCGAAGACGCGGTCGATGCCGCAGGCGGCCAGGCGCCGGCCCGTGGCGGCGTGGACGCGGCGGGTCAGGTCCGGATCGTCCAGCAGGCCCAGGGTGGCCGCCGCCGGCGGCCGGCCCACCGCGGCAGCCAGCACGGCCACGGGCCCGCCCTCGTGGTCGGCGCCGATCTCCAGGCCGGGCACGGCCACGCGCAGGGCCGCGGCCAGGGCCGCCAGCTGGTCGGCGCCGGTCACGTTGCGGCCGAAGAGGATGACGCCCGCCGGCCGGTGCCGCACCAGCCAGGCCACTTCGGCCGGGTGCAGGCCCGGGCCGGCCAGGCCCACCACCAGGCGGGCGGCCAGGTCGTCCCGGTCGCTCACCGGTCCGCCCCGCCGGCCGTCACCAGGACCGCGCCGGGGTAGTAATGGGCCAGGATGCGGTCGACGCTGTGGCCGTGGCGGGCCATGGCCAGGGCCCCGGTCTGGCACAGGCCGATGCCGTGGCCGTAGCCGCGGCCGCGGGCCGACACCGTGCGCAGGGCGCCCTCCGTGCGCTCCAGTTCCAGGTCGAACAGGGCGCTGCGCAGGATGGCCGGCCGGCCCGAGGCCGGCACCAGGACCCAGCGGGTGCGGTCGCCCCGCACGTGGTAGGTGCCGGCGTCGGTGATCACCGCCAACTCGGCCACGCGGCCGCTGGTGGTGCGGCGCAGGATCTCCAGCCCCAGCAGGCCGCCGGGGCGGCGCCAGTCCGCGGCCCCGTCGCGGGGAGTGAACGGCACCCCGGCCCACGCCTCGCGGCCGTTGGTGGTGGCGTACTCGATGTACGCGGGCAGGGTGCGGGCGAGGATGCTCTCCAGCTGGGCCGCGGCCCAGGTCTCGCGCCAGTGGAAGTAACGGTAGCCGGCGCACCAGGGGTCGCCGTCGGGGGGGCCGTCCTTGTGGCTGACGAGGTAGGGGCTCGCCTTGCGGGCCCACACCTCCTCCACCTGGCTGGTGACGCCGCCGCAGCAGGCGCTGTAGTAGGCCTCGATCTCGGCCCCGTCCCGGCGCAGCACCAGGCCCGCCGTGGCGGCGATGGCCTCGTTGCACAGGGGGTCCTCGTCGCGGGCGCCGCGGTAGACCTGGTCCATGACGTCGGCGAAGACGTCGAAGCCCCGGTCCCGGCGGGCGCCCAGATGGCTGACGGTGTAGGTGCGGGCGGCCACCGCCTGGGCCTCCAGGGCGGCCAGGGCGTCGCGGCCGTGGCGGCCGATCTCCCAGGGCACGACGCCCTGCAGGTAGGCCTCCAGCTCGATGTTGTTGACCAGGGTCAGGCCGGTGCTGCGGCCCGGGGTGGGGATGACCAGGAACTCGCCGCGGTAGGCCTCCTCGCCGGCGGTCACCAGGTGGGACGGGTCGGCCGGGACGAGGCGCACCGCCGGTGCCAACCCCTCGGCGCCGGCCGCGGCCCAGGCCACGCCGTCGCCCCGCCTGAGGACCACCAGCGGCTCGGCTGCCGCCGCCAGGCGGACCAGGACCCGCCCGTCGGCGGCGTCGGTCACCTGCGCCGGGCCGGTGGCCGCCACGGCGATCTGCGGGCTGTCCTCCAGCAGGCCCACGCCCAGCAGCCGCGGCACCACCGGCGCCACCGGCGCCACCGGGACCGGCCGGGGCTCCGGCTCCGTCACCACCGGCGGCAGGCGCTTGGGCCCGCCGCAGCCGGCCAGACCCGCCGCCGCGCAGAGCACGACGACCGTGCGCGAGATCCTTCTCATCGCGGTCCCCTCTCCCGGCGGCGGTCATGCCGCCGGCTTGCGCCTAGCGCATCACCACCAGCCGCTGCACGGGGCTGGCGACGCGGCCGCCGGGGGCGTCCAGCTCGACCCGGTACAGGTAGGTGCCGTTGGCCAGCTCGTCCCCTTCGCTGTCGCGGCCGTTCCACTCGACGACGCCCGCGCCCCCGCCGCCGAAGCTGAAGGGGATGCGCGCCACCGTGCGCCCGGCCACCGAGAACACGCGGATCACGCCCTGGCCGCCGGCCGCGCCGGTCTCGAACAGGAAGCGGGTCTGCCCGGCCATGGGGTTGGGGAAGCTGTAGACGCGGCTGATGCTCACCGTGGGCGGCGCCTGCTCGCCCGCCTGCAGCACCCAGGTCGTGGCGTGGCCGTCGATGGTGAGCACGACGCTGCGCTCGCCTTCGTCCTCGGGCGCGGTGGCGGTGAACGAGAGCTCGGCGGTGTTGTCCTTCAGCGACGGCAGCACCACGTTCGTCAACGTGAGGTTGGGGCTGGTCAGCGCCCAGGTGGTGCCCGCGTGCAGCCACGCCGCACCGCTGATCACCGCCTGGAAGTCCACCGGCTCCCCGGGGGTGAAGGTGAAGGTGTTGGGGTCCACCGGCTGGCCGGCGGCGGTGAAGGCCACCTCCTGGCCCATCGTCAGGGTCAGGGTCCAGTGGGGGTCGGTGGGCAGGGGCGTGCCGGTGTCCCACACCTGCACGTCGATGCTGTGGGGGTAGGGCCGCACCGGCACCTCCAGGCGGTAGTGCACCTCCTGGTGGTCGCTCTGGCCCGGGGGCAGCGAGTCGGCCATGACCACGACCTGGCCGGTCAGGTCCACGCCGTCGGAGTCGACCACCCGCAGGCGGTCGATGCCCGCCTCGTCCCGGGCGCCGATGCGCAGGGTGCGCCGGTTGCCCGGGTCGGTGGCCACCAGGTCGAAGCTGCCGGCGATCTCCTGGTCGGGACTGCCCTCGAGCACGGCCGTCACCTGGGGCGGCCCGGCGTCCAGGGTCATCAGCGGGTCGCCCAGCAGCACGTACTGGGCCACCATCATCCGGTCGAGGGTGGCGCCGAAGGTGGCGGCCAGGTGCTCGGCCTCCGCCGCCCACATCAGTTCGCCCAGCAGCCAGCGGCTGCGCTCGCTGCCGCCATGGGCGGGCACCACGGGCGGCCGCCGCGTCCAGATGCGGAACATGCGCTCGCCGAAGACGCGGTTGTTGAAGATGTACTCGTAGCCGCTGCTGGCGTAGCCGGCCGAGGCGCCCGCGTCCGTGCGCAGGAGCATCTTCTCGGTGAGGGAGCGCTCCTTGGCCTGGGTCCGGTTCGTCACCGGATCCTGGGCCCAGTCGGCGATGTGGCAGCCCATGCCGAAGAACACCCAGGGCTTGCCGGTGTTGGTCAGCAGCGAAATGTCGCGCCGCGCGTTGACGGCGTCCTGCAGCCAGTACTCCGAGCTGAGGACGTAGGCGTTGGCGTGGCCCTGGTAATGGGCGATGAGCCCGCCGCGCGAGAGGGCCGAGCGCAGGGGCGGCGTGGCGGCGCTGGCAGTCGCCTGGCGCACTTCGAAGACCGGCCGGTCGCCCGTGCCCGGGAAAAGCGGCGCCAGCCAGTTGTCCAGGAAGAGGGTATCGGCGACCAGGCTGACCGGCGTGCCCGCCCGCCACCCGGCGGCCAGGGAGTTGCGCTCGCTCCAGGCGAACTGCTTCTCGC
>JBHEPC010000024.1:0-11423 GCA_046260475.1 Candidatus Krumholzibacteriia bacterium
CCTGCCCGTTTCCTGCCGCGCCGCGGATCCATCAGAAGAGCGTCCCGAGGGCGGAGTCCACGGCGTCCCGGGAGACGGCGTGCTGGCTGGCCGAGCCGCCGCCGAACAGCTTGCGGCCCAGGGAGCCGCCGTCGCGGTGCACCTGGGCGGTCCAGATCACCGAGCCGGTCTGGGTCTCGACCAGGGTGAAGGTGGCGGTCACCAGGTAGGTGCGCTGGTTGCCCGAGCGCTCGAGGCCGTAGTTGTCGACGGTGCCCAGGAAGAAGGCGTCGATCCCGAGCTCCTGGCCCAGGGCGACGAACTGCTCCGGCGACGGCACCGCGTCGAGGGTCAGGCGCAGGCGGCCCATGGCGCCGAGCACCTCGCCCAGGGACGCGACCGCGAAGACCTCGCGCTGCAGCAGGCGGGTGGTGAACACCGAGTGCAGGCGCGTGGCCGCGTGCACGTCCTGGCTGAGGTTACCGAAGGGCAGCACCGCGACCCGGCGCACGAAGCTGGCGTCGACGTCGTCGCGCACGTAGGCGGAGGTGCCGGCAGAGCAGGCGACCAGGGTCGGCGCCAGCAGGACCAGGAAGAGCCATAGGGGCAGGAATCTCGTCTTCATCGTGTCCTCCCGGGCGCCGGGCCCGCTCCTTCGCCAAGGAAGGAGATAGGAATTAGAAAGTCCAGGTCCCTCTTGCGTTGAGATTGACAGGCGTATTCCGTTCGTCCCGCTGTTTGACCAGCGTCTGCTCCGCGCCCGCTTCCAGCGTCAGCCGGGGGCGCGGCCGCCACGTCGCGGCGACGCCCGCGCCGCGGCGCAGGTAGTCGCTGCGGGTGTCCTGGTAGTCGGAGGCGTACAGGCGCGGCTCCAGCGAGCCGCCGGGCAGCGGCGACCAGGTCAGGGTATGCCGCAGGATCCACTGGTCGTCGGTGCGGACCCGGTAGCTGACGTCGCTGGTCAGTGTCAGCAGGGGCAGCAGGGCCCAGCTCAGCCGCCAGTCCGTGTCGTTGAAGCGCGTGAAGCCCGAGCCGGCCTCCTGGTCGCTCCAGCGGTCGGCGCGGCGCAGGGTGGCGATCATGCCGGGGCGGATGTCCCCACGCACGGTGGTGATGAAGGCCCAGGAATGGGCACGCCCGGCGATGTCCTCGGCGTCGCGGCTGCCGAAGGACACCGTCTGGCTGACGTTCAGGCGGGGGAAGACCCGCCAGTCGGCGTTGGCGCTGCCGGTGTGGGTCAAGTGCCGCGCGGTGTAGCTATCGTCCTCGGTGCGGATGTACGCGAAGCGCCAGGCCAGGTCGCGCCGGGTCACGCTCGACAGGGACAGGCGCTGGGAGTTGGCGTCGGTGTTGCGCCCGGTGGGCGAGTCCAGCCGGGTGATCTGGTGCTCGCCCTGCAGGCTCCAGCCATCCAGCCGCCAGGTCGCACCCAGCAGGTGGGTCTGGCTGGTCACCCGCTCGTCGTCGTCCAGGAAGTGCCGGTCGTCCAGGTCGGCGGCGTAGCGCACCTCCAGCTCCGGCCGCAGGGCGTAGCTCACCCCGCCGCGCAGCCGGCCGCGCACCGTGCGGGCGACCGACTCGGCCGTCAGGTCGGAGGGCCCGTAGACCTCCCACTCGGTGACGCGGATGTCCGGTTCGGTCGGGCCGGCCTTCACGTTCACGAGCTTCAGGCGCCGGTGGGTCACGGGCTGGGTGAAGGTCAGCAGCCAGCCCTGGCGCCCGTCGGGCAGGTCCTGGTAGACCATGGAGTAGGCGGTCGGGTCGAGGGCCTCGCCCCAGTCGCGTCCTTCCGGATCGTCGCTCACGTGCACCAGCCAGCTGATCAGGCCGGGGAAGCCGACGCGGGTGTCCACGTACAGGAGCGCCGAGACGATCGTCTCGCGCTCGCCGAAGTCGAAGATGAGGTTGCGCCAGTCGCCGCCGAACTGCTGCACGGGGGGAGCGCTGTCGCCGAGGTTCACGCCCGAGGGCGCGTCGCGGTCGCCGTCGTAAAGCCTGGGGTCGGCCAGCGGGTCGGGTTCCAGGGGATCGAGGAAGCCCGGCGTGTCGTCCAGGCTGAACCCGCCCCACAACGGCTGCAGCAGGCGCCGGCCGCCGGCGAGCGCCTGCTCGCCGTCCTGCCGGAAGTGGGAGACGACGGCGTCGACGTCGTAGCGGCCGCGGCCGCCGGCGAAGCCGTGGCTGCCGCGGTATTGGAACTGGTGGCTGCGGAACGTGACGGTGTTGCCGAAGGTGCGCTGCTCCTGGCGCGAGCGGCTGAAGGTGTAGCGCAGGTCGTCGCTGCCGCCGAACCAGCGGCGCAGGTTGAGGCTCTGGTTGCCCTCGCGGGTCTCGGTGTCCCCGCCGGCCTCCTCGCGCCACGACGCCAGCTGCTGCAGCCGCACGTCCGCTTCCCAGGCGTCCCCGCGGGTGCGCAGCCACGCGGCGAAGTCGGCGTTCTCGTCACGGCGCGCGGTCACCCCCGAGCCGGTCCAGTCCCGGCGCAGACCACGCCCGGTCAGCGACCCCTGCCAGCGGTCCTGCCGGAAGTTGAGGGCGAAGGAGGGGATCAGGGTCGTGGTCCGGGTGTAGCTGCGGAGCGCGAGGATGCGGCCGTCCAACTGCTCGCGGCGCGCCAGCAGGTCCAGGCTCAGCAGCCAGGGGCGGCCCAAGTCCATGCGCTGGCCCACGCTGTAGTTCTCCAGCAGGGTCTCGGTGCGGTAGGAGGTCAGGCCCGCGCCCCCCGACTGGCGCGAGGTGCTCACGTCCGCCCGGCCGTCCAGGGCCGCGGCGGGCCCGGCCAGGGGCAGCACCGCGGCCAAGGCGACGTAGACGGCCCACCGTGTCCGGGGGGCGCGGCGCTGATTCCGATCCCGCAGCATCGCTGGCAAGCTGTGGCCTGTCCCTGGGCTGGTGATGCCGTGTCCGCGGCGGCCGCCGGCCCCGGGGCCGAATGCCAACCACCGCCGGAAACCCCGGAGCGCGAGCAAGTTAAAAGGATAACAGTTGCGCGGGGCCGAATCAATCCATTCGCAGCAAACAAGTTGAGAACGCCTGGCAAGACGGTATATCCGACTGGCACGGGATGAGTTTCGGGGCCGGAAAAAACGGCGCGGGCGCCCGCCGGGGCTAGGGCCCGGCCATGCCGGCGGCCGCCAACGGCCGGCGGTCGGCGGGCTCGTTCAGCTGGTGGCAGCCGACGCACAGTTCCTGGGCGGTCGGGAAGGGGATCAGCCGATCCTCGGTCGTCGCGGTCAGTTGATGGCACGAGACGCATTCGAGGCGTCCGCCCGGCAGGGGGATGCGCGGGTCGATGACGTCGCGCATGCGGCGCACCACCGGACCCTGGCCGGGCCGCACGGGGATCCCGAATGGGTGGCTGGCGTGCTCGGCGAACGCCAGGCGGTCGGCCGCGGGCGCCGCCTGCCAGTCGGTGCTGCGGGTGTCGGAGTGGCACCACAGGCAGGGCGTGCTGGGGCTGCGCTCGCGCAGGCTGGCGGCGTGCTCGTGGTACAGGCGGCCGGCGGTCCGGTGGGCGTCGGACAGGTTCGCCAGGCGCCCCTTGCCGTCGTGGCAGGCCAGGCAGTGGTCCCGCGCCACTCCGACCAGGTCCTCCAGGGCCAAGGTGCCCGCCGCAGTGGTCACCGTCCCCGGAGCGTGGAAGCCGTGGCAGTCCAGGCATCGGCCCCGTCCGTGGAAGGACGGCGCGGGGCCGGCCTGCTGGGCGCCGGGATGGCAGGCGAGGCACTGCTGCTGGGCCGCGGGCATGCCGCCGCCGGCGGCCACCGCGCCGGCGTCCGCGTGGCATAGGCGGCAGGAGATGCCGTCGTGTCCGGTGGGGGCGGCGACGGCCGCCACGGCCACCAGGGCGGCGGCGGCCACGGCGGTCACCAGGAGGTGCGGATGCCGGTAGCAGGCCTTCATGCCGGTGGTGATCGGCCGGCATACGGATTTCTTGACCGTCACGAGTATGGAAAAGAAAAAAATTCACACATTAGTTGAGAGACGGGCTGTCGCCGCAAGGGGACAGCACGGTGGGGCGTGGCGACATCGGTACCGCCTGACGGGGGCCGGGCCGCGGGCCGGAGGTGGTTTAAGGTGGCCAAGGGACGCCTCTTGGCGGTAGAGTGAGCATGGGCGGCGGGAAACGGACCGTGGCATGGGCCTTGCCACGGGAACGAGCCCCCCAGCCCCGACAGGAAGGACGCCCGCTGTGATCCGCCCGCACTCCATCGGTCTTTCGGCGCGCCGCGTGCTTCTGGGGCTGGCTTGCGGCCTCGTCGCCGGCGCCCTGCCCGCTGCGGCCGACCTGGTGCGGCCGGACTCTGCGGCTCCCGCCGCGGAGGCCCGCGCCGTGTTCGAGCTGCTCAAGCGGGGCTTCGAGGACGGCGACCAGCAGATCCTGGCGGATCTGGTCCACGGCGACGGCCTGCACGTGCGGCATGGCGGCGGCGACACCCGCCGGACCGAGTACAGCCCCAGCCAGTCCTTCTACTACTTCAAGAACCTGTTCCAGAGCCAGCGCACCGTCAGCTTCACGTTCCTGCGCATGGAGGAGGCCGCCGGCGAGCGCGTGCACGCCATGGCCCTGTGGGTCCATCGCCGCGCCGGCGAGCCCGCCGACCGCGAGCTGCAGCTCGTGCTCGTGCTCAGCCGCCAGGGCGCCGTCTGGCGGTTGGCAGAGCTCACCACCATCGGCTAGGGGGCCGGGATGATCCTGACGCGGGCCAGCGTGCTGCCGGCGGTGGGCGCGGGCTGCCTCGTGGGCCAGGGCATCCTGCTGGGCCTCGGGGCGGTGGCCGCACCCGGCGCCGGGGGGGCGGTCCTGCCGGGCCGCGCCCTGTTCCTGCTGCTGACCGTGCTGCTCGCCGTCGCCCTCTCCTTCTGCCGCCAAGCTTCCGGCCGCACCTTTGTGCGGCGGTTGGGGCGGGCCGGCACCCTGGCCGGGATCTCGGCGCTGCTGGCCTTGGCCCTGTGGGATCTGGCCGCGCCCGGAGCGCAGGCACCGGCCGCCGACTCGCCGCAAAAGGCCCGGCAGCTGGCCGCCGTGGAGCGCGCCCTCGGCGGGCTCGATGCCCGCTGCGATGCCGTGGCCGCGGAGTTGGAGGCGGCGCTGCGGCCGGCGGCCGCCGCGACCGTGCCGATCGATGGTGCCACCGTGCGGGTGCTGACCGCCTGGCAGGAGCGCTGGCAGGCCGCCGGCCCGGCGGGCCGCGCACTGCCTTTGACCCTGGTCCTGTGGCGGGACGGGGAACGGGTGGCCTGGGGGGCGGGGGCGCAGCCCCTGCCGGCGCCCGCGCCGGGTGACACCGCGCTGCTGCTGCGGCCGCGGCAGGCCCTGGTCTACCGGCGATTCGAGCGCTGGGAGGACACCGTCCTGGAATGCCAGGTGGCGCTGGGGGGAGCGGGTTGGCGGGAGGCCTGGCCGGGGTGGGACATGGCCGCTCCGGGCGCCACGCCCGGGCTCGAGCGCCAGGCGGCCGTCGGCGGCCCCGGCGGTCCGCAGGTGATGCTGGCAGCCGCGGCGGTGGACGCCGCGGCGCCGGCGGCGCGGGCCGCTGCCCGGCGCCTGCTGGCCGCCCTGGCCGCCTGGGTCCTTGTCGCCGCGGGGTTCGCCGGGATCTGCGGGCGGGGGTTGCTGTGGCTGCTGCCCTTGTGGGTGGGCCGGGGGTTGTTGGCCGCCGTGGATGTCCACCCCTGGCTGGCCGCGGCTTGGCCCGTGCCGGACAGCCCCGCCCGGCCCGGATCGCTGGCGAGCCTGGTCGACCCCGCCTACTTCGCCACCCCCATCCTGGGCGGGTGGTTCGCCTCCGCGGCGGACGCTCTGGTGACGGCAGGACTGCTGGCCCTGACCGTCTGGCACCTGCTGCAAAGGGCCGGGCCGTCCGCGGCGGCCGCGCCGCGGGGGCGAGGGCCGGTCGCCGGGCTCGTCTTCGGTCTGGGCGCCGGGTCGATCCTGCAGGTGCTCGCCCTCTTGACCTCCCTGCTGGCGACCAACGCGAACCCGCGCCTGAGCGGGCCGGGCGTATCCCTGGACCACCTCTCGTTCTGGGTGCTGCACGCCGCCCTGATGCTGCTGTCCCTGTCGCTGGCCGTGGTGGCGGTGCGGGTCGCCGCCGGGGGCGGGGGGCCGGCGCGGGACCGCCGCGCCGGCTGGCTGGGTGGCGGTCTGTTGGCGGCGGTCGGGGCCGCCCTGGTGGCGGTCCTGGCCGCGGCGGCGCCGGTGGGCGCCGTCCTGCCGGCGGTGCTCGCGGCGGCCCTGTGGGGCGTGGCGCCGGGCCTGGCCCGGCGGGCGGGCCTGAGCCGGCGCCTGGTCTGGCCGATGGTGGTGATCCTGGTCACGGTCTGGAACCACGCGGTGCTGCGCCAGGTCTACGCGGCCGGCGAGCGGGCCTGGCTCGAGGGCAAGGCGCAGGTCATCGCCGAATCCGACAGCGGGTGGCGGCGCTTCCTGCTGGGCGCGGTGCTCCAGGACATGGCGACCCGGGACGAGGCGCCGGTGCGGCCGGCCGGGCCGGCCGATCTCTGGCGGCTGGAGCCCGCCTGGGTCCTGTGGGAAGGCTCGGCCCTGCGGGACCTGGGCATCCCCTGCCTGGTGGATATCCTCGACCCGGACGAGCGCAGCCTGGCCCTGCACGCCACCGGCTTCATGCGCGACGTCAACTACGAGGTCATCGAGCGCGAACCTTGGCAGGAGGAAGCGGGGGAATACGGCGCCGAGGATCCGGACCTCTACTTCCGCAGCGAGCGCCGCCTCTACGCGGGCGGTGCCGAAGAGGTCCTCGTCGGCGAGATCGCCCGGCGCGGCGGCGCCGGCTGGCTGCACGCGGAGATCCCGGTGCGCTCCTGGCGGGTCTCGACCCTGCTGGCCGAGTTCACCGGCGGCCGCGAGGCCGGGCCGGGGCGGTACCGCCCGCGCTCGGAGATCGACCGGCCCGTCCTGCTGCTGCACGCGGACGACAACGGCTGGCTGGACGCCGGCGACAGCGGCTTCCCCGGGCCCGGCAGCGAAGCGGCCATGGCCGCGTTGCGGAGCGGCGCGCGGGAGTGGGCCGAGCTGGAGGTGGGCGGCCGGCGCTGGCTCTGCCGCTGGCAGCCGCTGCCGCCGTCGGCCCGGCGCAGCCCGGGCGAGGGCTTCGTCCTGGGCCTGGCCCAACCGGGAGCCGCCGCCGCCCTGCTGGACCTGTCGCGCCTGCTGCTGCTGAACCTCGTCCTGCTGGCGGCCGTCGCCGCCGCCGTCCAGGTCGCCCGCGCGGCCGCGCGCCGGCTGGGCGACGACACGGCGGCGGGCAGCTGGCGGGCCGGCTTCCAGGAGCGCTTCCTGGCCGGCTACCTGGTCCTGGGGCTGGTGCTGCTGGTGCTGGTGGGGGCCTCGGTCGACCGGGTCACCCATCAGCGCATCGCCGGCGAGGCGAGCGCGCGGGCCCGCGCCGGCCTGCTGCAGGCGGTGGACCAGCTGCGCACCCTGCTGGCCGAGCAGGCCCGCACCATGGCGGCCAGCGAGTACATCGCCGAGCTGCTGGAAGGCCAGCTGACGGGGGCGCGCCCGGTCGGCCCGCTGGACCGGCAGCAGGGGATGGTCTTCGCCGGCGACGGTTCGCTGCTGCTGGACGAGACCCTGGGCAATCTGGATCAGGACGAGGCCGCCGGCCTGCTGGCCGCGGCGCGCCGGGCGCCCCTGATCGTGCAGCGCGACGGCGACGACCTCTTCGTCGGGACGGTCATCCCCCTGGACCTGGGCGGCCTGCTGCCGGCGGGTCCCGAGCCGGCCGGGCGCGGGGACGACGGCGAGCGCACCGACGGCTTCTTCTTCTACCGCCAGCGGGTGGACTCGTGGCTGCTGTTCAGCCTGGCCGACCTGATCCGGGGCGAGATCACCCTGCGCTTCGACGGGCAGCCCCTGTTGGCCAGCCACCCGGGGACGGTGTTCTCGGGCCGCATCCCGCCCTTGACGGAGCCGGAGCTGCTCGAACCCATGCTCGACCACCCCGCCGCGCCCAGCGTGCTGGCGGCGGTGGACCGGCCCTTCGCCCTGACCGGCTGCCAGCCCCTGCCCGCATTCCTGGAACCGGCGCAGGGCGGGCTGGTGCGGCGCGCGGTGCCCGCCCTGTTGACCGTCACCTTCCCGGACCGGGAGCGCGAGTACGCCGAGCAGCGGCGGGAGACGGCGCTCTTCCTGGCGGGCCTGGCCAACCTGATCCTGCTGACGGCCCTGCTGCTGGCGGTGCTGATGTCGTGGAACATCTTCCGGCCGGTGCGCCTGCTGGTGGCGGCCACGCGCTCCCTGGCGGCCGGTGACTTCGGCGCGCCGCTGCCCGAGGCCGGCCGGGACGAGGTGGGCCGGCTGGCCGACGCCTTCGGCCGCATGCGCGGCGAACTGCGCAGCGCCCGCGACCGGCTGGCGGCGCGGGAGCGCTTCCTGGCCACGGTGCTGGACCGGGTGACGGTGGGCGTGGCGGTGGTCGACGCCCGCGGGCAGGTGGCGGTCCTGAACCCCGCCGGCCGCCGCATCCTGGCCGGGTTCCACCCGGAGCTGCCGGCCGAGGCGGCGGTCGTCCGCCTGCGGGAACAGCTGGCCACCGGCGACCGCGACCGCGGCCCGGGCGCGGGGCAGCTGCGCGGCGCCGACGGCCGGCGCACCCTGCGGGGCGCGGTGGCGCCGTTGGACCTGCCCGACGGCCGCACCGACACGATGCTCGTCTTCGAGGACGTCACCGGCTTCCTCGAGGCCCAGAAGCTGGCCATCAACGCCGAGCTGGCGCGGCAGGTGGCCCACGAGATCAAGAACCCGCTGACGCCGATCCAGCTCTCGGTGCAGCTGCTGCGGCAGGCGTGGCGGGACCGGCATCCGCAGGTGGATCGCATCGTCGAGGAGACCGTCGACCGGGTCCTGGCCCAGGTGGAGCTGCTGCGCACCATCGCCGCGGAGTTCAGCCTGCTGGGCCGGCCGGGCGACCTGGGCACCGCAGCCGTGGATCTGGCCGCCCTGGTGGCCGAGGCGACCGCCGCCTACACCGGCGGCGCGGACCGGGCCGCGGCCGCCCCGCGGGTGGGCATCGACCCGGACGCGCCGCCGCCGGTGCTGGCGCACGCCGAGTCCCTGCGCAAGATCGTGGGCAACCTGATGCAGAACTCCCTGGACGCGGCCCGGGACGGCGGGCCCGTGACGGTGACGGTCCGGTGGCGGGTCGAGCCGCGCAGCGTGACCATGGTGTGGCGGGACGATGGGACCGGCATCCCCGACCAGGTGGCCGATCGCCTGTTCGACCCGTATTTTTCCACCAAGAGCGCCGGCACCGGACTGGGGCTGGCCATCTGCCGCAACCTGGCCGACCGCATGGGCGGCCGCATCACCCTGGGCAACCGGGACGACGGTCCCGGCGCCGTGGCCGAATTGACCCTGCGCCGGGCGCCGGGGGACGAGGAACGGGCACCGTGAGCAACGCACCGCAGCGCCTCCGCCTCGGGAGGTCGGCCCGGCTGGCCGCCGCCGCGGTCCTGCTGGCCGGGATCGCCGCCGCGGCCGGGACGGCCGGGGCGGCGCCGCCCCGCGCGGGCGCGCCGGAGGTGACCATCGCGCGCCTGCAGTACGGCGGCGGCGGCGACTGGTACTGCGATCCCAGCAGCCTGCCCAACTGGCTGGAGCTGTTCCGCCAGCGCACGGGCATCCGCACCGCCGAGACCGAGGCCGTGGTGACCCTCGACAGCGAGGACCTGTACCGCTACCCGTTCCTGTACCTGTCCGGCCACGGCCGCATCCACCTGGACGAGCGCGAGTTGGGGGAACTGCGGCGCTACCTGGAGGCCGGCGGCTTCCTCTACGCCGACGACAACTACGGCCTGGACGCCTCGTTCCGGGAGCTGGTGGCGCGGCTGTACCCGGACGCCGAGCTGGCGCCGCTGCCGGCCGGGCACCCGGTCTTCCGCGCCTTCTACGACCTGCCGGGGGTGCCGAAGATCCACCAGCACGATGGGGAACCTGCGCAGGCCTTCGGCGTAACCAGGAACGGCCGCCTGGTGATCCTGTACACCTGGTCGGCGGACATCGGCGACGGCCTGGAGGACCCCGACGTGCACGGCGATCCGGCCGAGGTGCGGGAGGCCGCCGCGCAGATGGCCGTCAACATCCTGATGCACGCCCTGACCCGACCCTGACCCGGCAACCCGGAACGAAGAGCGCACCATGACCCGCGAACGCCACCACGACCTCGTCCGACTGCTGGGCGGCCTCCTGGGCCGCACCCGGCGGCGCCTGGCCGCCCTTGGCGCGGCCGCGGTCGCCGGCTGGGGCGGCGGCGCGGTGCTGGTAGCCGCCTGGGTGGCCGGGGGCGAGCAGGCCCCGTCCCTGTCGGCGGCCTGGGGGCTGGGCGTCTCGGTCGGGCTGCTGGTGGCGCTGCTGGTGATCCACCGCCTGGTCCTGCCCCTGCGCGGCCTGGCCGGTCCGGGCGACCTGGTCCGCCGCCTGGAGCGGCGCGGCACCCACGCGAACCTGCTGGTGGCGGCCGAGGAATCCCTGCGCCGCCCCGACCGCTGGGGCCAGCAGACGCCGGCCCGCCAGGAGCTGCGCCGGCGCGTGCGGGAGGGGGCCGTCGCCCGCCTGGCGGCGTTGTCCCCCGCCGACGTGGCCGATTTTCCCCTGCGCCGCACCCACGCAGTCGCGGCCGCCATCGCCCTGGTCGCCGCTGCGGCGGGCCTGCTGCTGGCCGGCGGCGACCTCGCGCGGGGCCTGGGCCGCCTGGCGGCGCCGTGGTCGGTCACCCCGCCCGTGCCCACGGCCGGCATCCTGGCCCTGCCGGCCGAGCCCTGGCTCGTGGCCGGGAGCGACGTCGACCTGCAGGCGCTGGACCTGGCGGGCGGTCCCGGCCTGGCGGTCTGCGAGGTGCGGCGGGGGGCGGGCCTGTGGCAGCCCCTGCCGGCTCGCCTGGAACGGGACTGGGCCCGGGCGCCGGGCCGCGTGTGGGGCGCCAGCCTCAAGGACGTGCAGGAGGACTTCGCCTGGCGGTTCCGCCGCGGCAGCATCGTCTCGCCGGCGAGGGAGGTCATCGTCCGGGACCATCCGCTGTTGGTGGAACTGGCCGCGGTGATCACGCCCCCCGCCTACACCCGGGTCGAGCCCCGGCGCCTGGAGCGCCTGCCGGCCTGGATCGAGGTGCCGGCCGGCAGCCGCGTCGACCTGTCCGGCCGGGCCAACAACGAATTGCAGGAGGCCGCGCTGGCGGCGGCCGGGGACACCGTCGCCCTCGCGGTGGACGGCCGCGCGGTGACCGGCGGGCTGACCATCGACCGGGACACGGCCTTCCGGATCCACCTCGTGGACGCCTGGGGCCTGCGCAACGCCGCCCCGGTGCGCCACGAGATCGCCGCGGCCTTGGACCAGGCCCCGGCCGTGGTGCTGGAGCGGCCCGGCGACGACGGCCTGCTGCCCCTGGAGGGGGAGTTGGAGCTGGTGCTGGACGCGGCCGACG
>JBHEPC010000042.1:0-4033 GCA_046260475.1 Candidatus Krumholzibacteriia bacterium
CTCCGGGTCCCCAGCATTCGTGGGGGCGACCTGGTTTCGACGTGGTCGGGGGACCGTTGGCTGCATGCCGAGATTCCACGGATCTCGTTAAACGGTGGAAAACCAACAAGTGACGAAAACAATTTCGCACTGGCGGCCTAACTAAGCTGCCCGTTCCCGGGTCGGGGGGTCACTGGACTGGCCCAATGGGAGCGACGTTTTTCAGTGAATAGTCCGGCGGGAGGTCCCTGGCCGACGGGCGAAACAAAGGTGGGACTAGCCTGGCGGGGCGCACGTTCCCTGGCCTCCCGACAGGTTAAATGACAGGGAACTAAGCATGTAGATGCCGGCGGGGTACCGGTTACGGACGCGGGGTCGATTCCCGCCGCCTCCACCAGATCCTCGTCCAGAAGGCCGATCCGCGAGGGTCGGCCTTCGGCGTCGGGGGCGGGCCGCACCCGCGGGCCGCAGCGCGACTTCGGCTTGCCAGCGCGCCGCCCAGCGGGCAAGATGGTTCCGGCGGCCCGTTTGCGCGGCCGCCGGATCGTTCCTCCAGCCGGCGAGGTCACGATGGCCAAGCAGCCCAGCGGTCCCCGGATCCACTCCTTCGACTTCGAACCCGGCACCCAGCTGGCCGGCAAGTACCTGGTCGACAGCCGCCTGGGCCGGGGCTGGGAGGGCGAGGTCTACCTGGTCAAGGAGCGCGGCACCGGCATCGAGCGCAGCGCCAAGCTCTTCTTCCCCCAGCGCAACCCGGGCAACCGCACCGTGCGCTTCTACGCCAAGAAGCTGCACAAGCTCAGGGAGTGCTCGATCCTGATCCAGTACCACACCCAGGAGACCATCGAGCACGACGGCGTGCCGGTGACGATGCTGGTCTCGGACTACGTGGAAGGCGAGCTGCTGTCCGAGTTCCTGAAGCGCCAGCCGGGGCATCGGCTGGGCTGGTTCCAGGGCCTGCACCTGCTGCATTCCTTGGCCCAGGGCATCGGCGCCATCCACGACATGGGCGAGTACCACGGCGACCTGCACGACGAGAACATCATCGTCAACCGCCGCGGCCTGGGCTTCGATCTCAAGCTGCTGGACATGTACCACTGGGGGCGGCCCGGGGCCCGGCGCATCCGCGCCGACGTGCGCGACCTGGTGCGCCTGTTCTACGACGCCATCGGCGGCCAGCCCCGCTACGCCCACCACCCGCCGGAGATCAAGGACGTGTGCTGCGGCCTGAAGGCCAGCCTCATGCACCGGCGCTTCACCACCGCGGGCGAGCTGTGCCACTACCTCGAGACCCTGGAATGGTGGTCACGCTAGGCGGTGCGCCGTCTCAGGCCCGCCGCGGCGAACCACACGGCCGCCGCCAACAGGATGGTGACCGCGCCGGCGGGCAGGTCCGGGCCGTAGCTGAGGAAAAGGCCGCCCACCGTCAGCGCGGCGCAGAGGACCACCGCCCCGGCCATCATGCGGCCCAGCCGGCGGGCGAAGAGGTTGGCCGTGGCCGCCGGCAGGGTCAGCAGCGCGATCACCAGGATGATGCCCACCACGCTCACCAGCACCACCACCGTCAGGGCCGTCAACAGCAGCAGCAGGTAGGTGAAGCGGGCGACGGCGACCCCCTGCAGTTCGGCGAACTCGGCGTCGAAGGACACCGCCAGCAGCTGCCGGTGGAAGAGCCCCGCCACCAGCAGCACCGCACAGGCCAGCCCGCCCATCAGCCACAGGTCGCGTGCGGTGACCATCAGGATGTTGCCGAACAGGTAGCTCATCAGGTCGGTGGTGTAGCCGGGGGTCAGGGCGATGAACACCACGCCCAGGGCCATGCCCGCCGACCACACGGCGCCGATCACCGTGTCCTCCCGCTGGCGCAGGTGCACCCCCACCCAGCCGATGATCAGGGCCGCCACGAGCGCCGCCGCCACGGCGCCGCCCATGGGCGTGATCCAGGTGACGCCGTGCACGGTGCGCAGCCAGTGGGCCAGGCCCAGGCCCGCGAGCACCGAGTGGGAGATGCCCCCGGCCATGTAGCTGATGCGCCGGATCCCCCCCCAGCTGCCGACCCCCCCGCAGGGCACCGCCGCCAGCAGCCCCGCCAGCAGGGCGTACTGCAGGAAGCGGTGCTCGGCGAAGGCGCCCAGGGTCTCGCTCAGCGGCACGTGTGCCCCTCCTCGCTGCAGCGCTGGTCGTGGCGCACCAGGCGCACGTCGCCCCCGTAGAGGTCGGCGATGACCTGGCCGGTGACCTCGCTCGTGGGGTGCACCACCACCTCGTGGCCCACGCAGACCACGCTCCTGACGAAGCCGGAGACGAAGCCCAGGTCATGGCTGACCATGACGACGGTCAGGCGCGTGTTCAGGCGCTCGAGCAGGCGGTAGAAATCCTCCTCGACGTGGGCGTCCAGGCCCGCGGTGGGCTCGTCCAGCAGCAGCAGGTCCGGCCCGCCGGCCAGGGCGCGGGCGATGAGCACCCGCTGCTTCTGGCCGCCGGACAAGGACGCGAAATGATCGGCGGCCTTGTCCGCCAGGCCCACCTCGGCCAGGGCGTCCAGGGCCGCGGCGCGGTCCTCGCGGCGCCAGCGGCCCAGCAGCGGGGCCCGGCCCAGGCGGCCCATCAGGGCCACGTCCAGGGCGCACACCGGGAACAGGGGATCCAGGCGCGGATGCTGGGGCACGTAACCCACGCGGCGCCGGGAGCGGTGGGGCGGCTGCCCGAAGACCTCGATGGTGCCGCGGTCGGGCTTCAGCAGGCCCAGGGCCAGCTTCAGCAGGGTGGTCTTGCCGCTGCCGTTGGGCCCGACCACGCTGACGAAGTCCCCGGCGGGGATCGCCAGGTTCACCCCGCGCAGGATGGGCTCGTCCCCGTAGCCGAAGTCCAGGTCCCGGCAGGTGATGACGTCGCTCACGGCCTTGCCCCCTGCGGATCCGCGCGGCCGAGCACACCGGCCAAGGCACGCGCGATGCGCACGAAGTTGGCGTCCCAGTCGGCGGCCAGAGGGTCGAGCACCAGCACCGGCACGCCCAGGGAGGCGGCCACGGCTTCGGCCGCCCGCCGCGAGAACTGGGGCTGCACCACCACCGCGCCCACGCCCCGGTCCCGGGCCAGGGTGGTGACTTCGGCCAGGCGCCGGGCGCCCGGCTCGTGGCCGCCGGCCTCGATGGCCAGCTGCTGCAGGCCGTAGGCGGCGGCGAAGTGGCCGAAGGCCGGGTGGAAGACCATGAAGATCCCGCCCCGGCGGCCGGCCAGGGCAGCCTGGGCGGCCGTGTCGGCGGCGGCGATGCGCTGCTGCAGCCGGGCGCGGCCGGCCGCGAACGCGTCGGCCTGATCGGGCAGGAGGCACACCAGGGCGGCCGCCACCGTGTCGCCGATGGCGGCGGCGCCGGCCGGCGAGAGCCAGGCGTGGGGGTCCAGCCCGTCGTCCGGGCCGTGGTCGTGGGCGTCGCCGTGGCCGTGGGCGTCGGCCAGGGGCCCGGCCACCCGCGGGCCGCCGGGCAGGGCGGCGATGCGCGGCCGCAGGCCCCGCTCGAAGGGCACGCCGGCGGCGAGGAAAAGATCGGCGTCCGCCAGGCCGGCGATCTGCCGGGGCGTCGGCTCGAAGGTGTGGGGCGAGTCGCCGGGTCCGAGCAGCACCGCGACCTCGACCAGGTCGCCGGCCACCTCGCCGACGAACCAGGCCAAGGGCGGGATGCTGACCACGACGCGGGGCGGGGCGGCCCCGGCGGCGGCACCGGCTGCGGCCGGCACCAGGGCGAGGCAGGCCGAGGCGGCCAAGGCGGACGCGGCCGGCAGGCGCAGGGATCGGATGGTCGGCATGGGCTTCCTTTCGGGCCGCCCCATGATAAGCCCCGCCCGCGCCGGTGCAAGGGGCGATCGGGGCCTGCATCGTTTTGCCCGGTACGGCGGCCGGACGTTGATTCCCCGGGGCGGTTGCCTTAGCTTGGGCGGGTGCGATGCGACCCCTGCGGCCCCCGTCGGGCCGCAGTCCCCAGGCGAAGGAGACCGCCATGCCTCTTGTCCCGATGCGCGTCCTGTTGGACCACGCCGCCGAGCACGACTACGG
>JBHEPC010000046.1:0-3119 GCA_046260475.1 Candidatus Krumholzibacteriia bacterium
AGGTAGTACTGGGGGGCGCCCACGTCGGTCATGGCCCGGAAAAGCTCCGTCAGCACCTGGGCGTCGTCGTTGACCCCGCCGATCAGGGGGCACTGGTTGACCATCTGCACCCCGGTCTGCTGCAGCGCCTGCAGGGCGGCCCGGGCCTCGTCGGTCAGCTCGCGGGGGTGGTCGAAGTGGGCCATCAGGTAGACGGACGCGCCGTGCCGCGTCGCCCGGCCCAGGCCGGTGGCCAGGGCGGGGTCGTCCAGCACCCGGTACGGGTTGAAGGCCACGGTCTTGGAGCCGATGCGCACGGTGCGCACGTGCTCCACCGCGGCGAAGCGCTCCACCAGGTCCACCAGGCGGTCGGTGCCCAGCACCAGGGGATCGCCCCCGGTCAGGAGCACGTCGGTGATCTCGCGGTGGCGGGCCACGTAGGCGACGGCCGGGTCCAGGTCCACCCGCGCCTCGTCGTTCTCGCTCATGAACAGGCGCTTGCGGAAGCAGTAGCGGCAGTAGGCGGCGCAGGTGGGGGCGGCCAGGATCAGGGCCGTGTCCCGGTACTTGTGCTGCACGCCCGGGGCGACGGTGTGGTCGGCCTCGTTGCTGGCGTCCAGGCGGCCGAAGTCGGCCATCTCCCGGGTGTCGGGGATCACCAGGCGGCGGATGGGGTCGTCCGGATCGTCCCAGTCGATCAGGCCCAGGTAGTAGTCGTTGGCGCGGAAGGCGTAGACCTGTTCGGTCTGGCGCAGGCGGTGGATCTCCCGGTCCGAGAGCTGGGGGACCTGCTCCACCGAGCGCAGGTAGCGGACGCGCCGCCGCGAGGGGTTGGTGGGGCGATCGCTCATGGTGGTCCTCCTTCGGGTCGGGCGGACCTTCCCGAGGAAGCGGCCATGACGCAAGCACGACGAGCCAGGGAAGATCACGCGGAGTGGGCCGGCCGGCCGTGCCCACGGTAGATGCGCGTTAACGAAGCTGTGGGCGCGGCGCAATAACCGCTCCCTTGGAGGATACCCCCCGGGGGGTTCGGGCGCCAGGCCTGAATTTCCAAGTCGTTGTCTCAGAACGCTCTGGCGTATTGTTCGGGCACCGGCGTGGGGTGCCCCAGCGCCTGGGCGGCGTCCAGGGGCCACTGGGGCCGGCGCAGCAGCTCCCGGGCCATAAGGACCACGTCGGCCTGGCCCGCGCGGACGATGGCGTCGGCCTGGGCGGGCTCGGTGATCAGGCCCACCGCCCCGGTGGGGACGCCGGCCTCGGCCCGGATGCGGGCGGCCAGCGGCACCTGGAACCCGGGCCCGACGGGGATGCGGGCGTCCGGGGACGAGCCGCCGGACGAGCAGTCGATCAGGTCCACCCCCAGCGGCCCCAACTCCCGGGCCAGGGCCACCGAATCGTCGATCGTCCAGCCGCCGTCCACCCAGTCGGTGGCCGACAGGCGCACCCACAGCGGCAGGTCGGCCGGCCAGGCCTCCCGCACGGCCGCGACCACCTCGCGGACCAGGCGGGTGCGCCCGGCAAAATCGCCCCCGTAGGCGTCCTGGCGCCGGTTGCTCAGGGGCGAGAGGAACTGGTGCAGCAGGTAGCCGTGGGCCGCATGGACCTCCAGCAGGCGAAAGCCGGCCTGGACGGCCCGCGCGGTGGCGGCGGTGAAGGCCTCGATCAGCTGGGCGATCCCGGCGGCATCCAGCTCCTGGGGCACCGCGTGGGCCGGGGTGAAGGGCACCGCGCTGGGGGCGGTCACCTCGTCCGGCCAGCCGCCGTGGGCGGTGTCCAGCGGCCCGCCGCCGGCCCAGGGCGCGGCGGTGGAGGCCTTGCGGCCGGCGTGGGCCAGCTGGAGGCCCGGCACCGCACCCTGGCTGGCGACGAAGCGGCAGATCCGGGCCAGGGGCTCGACCTGGAGGTCGGTCCACAGGCCCAGATCGGCGGGGCTGATGCGCCCTTCCGGCAGCACGGAGGTGGCCTCGGCGATCACCGCACCGGCGCCGCCGGTGGCCCGGGCGCCCAGGTGCACCAGGTGCCAGTCGTTCGCCAGGCCGCCGGTGGCCGAGTACTGGCACATGGGCGAGACGACGATACGGTTGCGCAGGGTCACGCCGCGCTGGGTCCAGGGGCTGAACAGATGGGCGCTCATGCCGTCCTTCCGGGGTTCGGGGCCGGGGTAAACGAAGGATCTCAGAATAGCATCTGGTACTGGATGTTGCCGCCGCCGAAGCGGTCCAGGTCCACCTCGTGGCTGAGCGAGAGCTGCAGCCGCGCGGCCGGCGTGGGGGCGAAGATCCAGCCCAGCTTCACCTTGTCGGTATAGCCGGCGTCGTCGACACCCGCATGCTGCCAGGAGTAATGCACGGCCATGTAGCCCAGCTCCCAGGTGGTGCGGCCGCCGGTCCGCCACTGGACGAACAGGGCGGGGAAGAGATCCTCGCGCCGGTGGTCGAAGGTGCGCCGGCCGTCCGCGGTCGCCCACTGTCGCAGCCAGTGGAACTCCGGCCGCAGGCCCACCCGCGGCGACAGGTCCAGCACCGCCAGGGCGCGAGCGTGCAGCCAGGCATTGCGGTAGGCGTAGCCGCCCTCGCCGTCGCGCCGCGCCTCGGAGGCGCGGAAATCCCAGTGGTTCAGGCCTGCCTGCACGAAGCTGCCTGCACCGGTCAGGAACCGGAGGCGGGCTCCGCCACCGCCCTGTCGGCCGCCTGCCGCGGACACCTGCGGCGAGCGGGCCGAATCGGGGAAGGTGCGCGCCCAGGATGAGCCGTAGTGCCCCTCGGCGGCCAATTCCCAGGGCCCGCCGGCCCAGCGCAGTTCCCCCTGCAGACCCGTGGATCTCGCCCGGGAGAGGCCGCCGCGATCGTTCTTTTCTTCGTACAGGAAATCGTCCCAGCGGACGGCCAGGCGCAGGTAACAGGTGCGGTCGCCGCCGGCGACGAGGAAGCCGGCGCGCAGGTCCAGTTCCTCCTTGGCGGCGGCGGGGTGGACCTGCAGTTCGGCCTCCAGTCCTGGGACGAGCGCGGCACCGAACCCGAGCCAGTGCTGTTGCGCGGCCACGTCCATGTGCCGGGAGTCCTGCCAGTCCAGGCGGTAGAGGAAGCGCCAGCGGCCGGCCAGGGGCTCGGACAGATTGACCTGCACGAGGGTCATGAGAT
>JBHEPC010000068.1:0-6394 GCA_046260475.1 Candidatus Krumholzibacteriia bacterium
CGCTCGGATGCAGGCGCTGCATCTCCAGGATGTGGGCCTCGATGGTCTGCAGGTTGCGGGGTTGGCGGGTCATGGTGCCCCTTCGGGAAGGCCCGTCCGCGGACGGACAAGACGGTCGGCCGACATCTGTCGCCTTCATTCTAGCGGCCTGGGACGGCGGCCGCGACAACGATTCTCTTGCAACGATTCTCTTGCCTTGCCCTGGTCCGTTTGCCATCGTGGCCTCTGGACTCCGCCACCGGGGATTTCTGGGCGGACGCCGCGCGCCCTGGGGGCCGCGGGACCGCCCCCAGCGCGCGCCGCGGCGCCCGACGCCCAAGCCCGTCCGGGCTACAGGAGGAACCATGTCCGACGCCATGTACGACGTTCCCTTCCCGCAGAACGAACCCATCCTGGGCTACCTGCACGGCTCGCCCGAGAAGGCCGAACTCAAGGCCGAACTCAAGCGCTTGGCCGGCGAGCAGATCGAGATCCCGCTGGTGATCGGCGGCCAGGAGGTGCGCACCGGCGCCCTGGCCGACTGCGTGATGCCCCACGACCACCGCAAGGTGCTGGGCCGCTACCACAAGGCCGGCGAGAAGGAGGTTCGGGCCGCCGTCCGGGCCGCCGTCAAGGCCAAGAAGGGCTGGGCCGCCACGCCCTTTGCCCACCGCGCGGCGATCCTGCTGAAGGCGGCCGAGCTGCTGGCGGGCCGCCGCCGCATGCTGCTGAACGCGGCCACCATGCTCGGCCAGAGCAAGACCGCGTTCCAGGCCGAGATCGACGCCGCCTGCGAGCTGATCGACTTCTGGCGCTACAACCCGTACTTCGCCCAGCAGATCCTCTCCGAGCAGCCGGACAGCGCCCCGGGCATGTGGAACATGCTCGAACAGCGTCCGCTCGACGGCTTCGTGTTCGCGGTCACGCCGTTCAACTTCACCAGCATCGCCGGCAACCTGCCCACGGCGCCGGCCCTGATGGGCAACACCGTGATCTGGAAGCCCGCGTCCAGCGCGGTCTACAGCGCCCACTACATCATGCAGATCCTCCGCGAGGCCGGCCTGCCCGACGGCGTCATCAACCTCGTGCCCGGCAGCGGCGGCACCGTCGGCGATCCGGTGGTCGCCAGCCCCGAGTTCGGCGGCGTCCACTTCACCGGCAGCACCGGCGTGTTCAACGCCATGTGGCGCCTGATCGGCAACAACATCGACAAGTACGGCTGCTACCCGCGCATCGTGGGCGAGACCGGCGGCAAGGACTTCGTTTTCGCCCACCCGTCCGCCGACGTGGACGCCCTGGTCACCGCGCTGGTGCGGGGCGCCTTCGAGTACCAGGGGCAGAAGTGCTCGGCCGCGAGCCGCGCGTACGTCCCGGACAACCTGTGGCCGGAGGTCCGCCAGAAGCTGCTGGCGGCCGTGGCGACCATCGTCATGGGCGACGTGACCGACTTCCGCACCTTCATGGGCGCGGTCATCGACCGCCACGCCTACGAGTCCATCAAGGGCTACATCGACCGGGCCCGCAAGGCGCGCGGCAAGGCGAAGATCATCGCCGGCGGCGGCTGCGACGACAGCAAGGGCTTCTTCATCGAGCCCACGGTGATCGAGGCCAAGGATCCCCTGTACGAGAGCATGGTGGAGGAGATCTTCGGGCCGGTGCTGACGATCCACGTCTACGCGGAGAAGGACCTGCTGAAGACCCTGCGCCTGTGCGACACCTCGTCGGCCTACGCCCTGACCGGCGCCGTCTTCGCCCAGGACCGGGCGGCCGTCATCCAGATGAAGGACGAACTGGTGGGCACGGCCGGCAATTTCTACATCAACGACAAGCCCACCGGGGCGGTGGTCGGGCAGCAGCCCTTCGGCGGCAGCCGGGCCTCCGGGACGAACGACAAGGCCGGCAGCTACCTGAACCTCATCCGCTGGACCACGCCGCGGACCGTGAAGGAGACATTCGACCCGCCGCGGCGTTATCCGTATCCCTACATGTCCGACCGGTAGGATCCCCGGGGCAACCCGGACCTGCCTCAGCGGGTGAGCAGGGTGAGGGGCGGCTCGCAGAGCCGTCCCTCGCTCGTCGTCCGGGGGCGTCAGCGGGCCGCGGCGACGGCCACCAGGCCGGCGAAGGGGCGCGCGTCGCCGGCCTGGGCGGCGCCGCAGGCCTCCCGGTAGGCTTCGCGCCGGGCCGGCGCCAGCAGCAGCCAGCGGTGGCCGGCGGCGCAGCGCAGGGTGTTCAGCAGCAGGCGGGCCAGGCGGCCGTTGGCGCCGGGCCACGGCCGGATCCACAGCACCGCCAGGTGCAGCAGCAGCGCCCGCACGTCCCAGGCCGGTTCGGCTGCGGCCAAGGCCCACATCCGCGCCACGCAGGGGGCCACGGCAACCGGCGCCGGTGCGCCGTCGTGGAAGAAGAGGCGGGGACCGGTCGCGCGGACGGCCGGGACCAGCCCTGCGGCCACCGCCGGATGCACCAGCGCCTCGTGCCAGGCGAGCACCGCTGCCGGCAGCAGCTCCCCGGGGGGCGTTCCCTGCAGGAGGCGCAGGGTCGCGAGGCGGGCCTGCACCAGGGCGGCCACCCAGCCGTCGAGAGCGGCCAGGGCGTCTGCGGCGACGCCGGCCCGGGAGGCGGCCGGGTCCGGGTCCAGGGGCGGCACCGCGGCGGGCCAGCCCTCCAGCTGGGCCGCGGGGCCGGCGGCAGCCAGGACGGAGGCGGCCGTGCGCACCGGCACGGCGAAGCCGCTCAGAGCCAGGGTCAGGGTCACGTCCACCGCCTGGTCCTGGTCGACGGCGCGCAGGTGGGGCAGCAGGGCGGGGCGGGCCGTGGCCGCCAGGGGCCGCAGCTGTTGCTGCCAGTGCTCCCAGAGGGCGGTGAGCTGGTCGGGTCCGGGGGCCGGCGGGGTCATGGCGTGGTCCTGCTCCTGGGTTGGCGGCAGGGGATCCGGGTGCCGGGCTCGGCCGCGGCGGCAGGAGGGGGCGAGGGCGGCGGATGGTGGTGCCGGAGGTGGGACTCGAACCCACACGTTCCAGAGGAACACTGGATTTTGAGTCCAGCGCGTCTACCAGTTTCACCACTCCGGCACCGGGCCGCGCGCCGGCCGGACCGGGCCGCGGCAGGCGGCGATGGTAGGGGCGTCCCGGGCGGATGTCAAGGCAGGGAAATGTTTGACACATCCGGCACAATTGCTATATTTCCCGCTCGTTCCGGTGGGGCCATAGCTCAGCTGGGAGAGCGCATGACTGGCAGTCATGAGGTCAGGGGTTCGATCCCCCTTGGCTCCACCACCCGTTTCCGCAAGGCCCGCCCCGTGCGGGCCTTTGCGTTGCCCGGACGGCGCCGGTGACGGGCCGCGGGGCGAGGCTCCTGCTGCTGGTGCTGCTGGTGGCGGCCGCGGCCCTGGCCGCCGGCCGCTGGGGCGAGGCCGAGGCGCGCCTGGCCGCGGCCGGGGACGCCGGCGTGGCGGTCTTCGGCGCGGCTTTCGTCGTCCTGGCCATGGGCTGCTTCCCCGTCGCGGTGCTGGCGTTCACCGCCGGGGCGGTCTACGGCCCGTGGCCCGGCTACCCGGTGGTCGTGGCGGCGGTCGGCGCGGCGGGCCTGTTGATGTTCCTGCTCGGCCGCTCGGTGCTGCGCGAACCGCTGCGCCGCCGCCTGCGGGCCCATCCCCGGGGGCGGGCGCTGGAGGATCTGGCGGCTGCCAAGGCCGTGCGCCTGAACGTCCTGGCCCGGCTTTCGCCTTTCAATTTCGGTATCGTCAGCTACACTCTGGCCGCCGGGCGGACGTCCCTGCGGGCGTACCTGCTGGGGCTGGGGGGCACCCTGCCCAGCCTCGCTGTCCACGTCCTGGCCGGGACCCTCGTGCGCTCGGGCGGTGCGGCGTTGGGCGGGGACCGGCCCTTGACCGCCCTCGGGCTGGGCGCCACGGCGGCGGCCGTCCTGGCCCTGCTGCTCTTGTCCTGGCAACTGGGACGCATCGCCCTGGCCGCCTGGCGGCAGGCCGCGGACCCGGCCGCGTCGGGACCGGACCGCGTGCCCCCGAAAGAGGAACGGCCATGACTCCTGTCCTGCTGCTGTCGGTTGCGCTGGCGGCCGCCTTCGCCTTGGACGTGCTGCTGATCCTGCGGCTGCGGCGGCTGGCCGCCAGCGCAAGGGAGCTGGCCCGGCGGGCCGAGGCCGGGGCGGCTTTGGCCGAGCGGATGCGCGCGCTCGAGGCCCGCCTCGAGCAGGGCATCGAGGCGGAGGAGGAGCGGGACCGCCTCTTCAACCTCTCCATCGACCTGCTGGCCGTCGGCGGCTTCGACGGGTTCCTGCAGCAGATCAACCCGGCCTGGGTCCGCGTCCTGGGCTGGTCCCGGGACGACCTGATGGGCCGTCCGCTGCTGGATTTCGTGCACCCGGAGGACCGGCCCGCCACCGAGGCCGCATTCCGGCGCCTGGCCGAGGGCGAGCCCGTCGACGGCCTGGAATGCCGCTTCGCCTGCCGCGACGGCAGCCACCGCTGGCTGTCCTGGAACTCGTTCCCGTACGAGGGCCGGCAACGGATCTTCTCGGTGGTCCGGGACACGACGGCCGCCAAGCGGGCCGAGCAGCTCCTGCTGGAGAACCAGGACCGGCTGCGCGCCCTCAGCAGCCAGCTCTCGCTGGTGGAGGACCGGGCGCGCCGCCACCTGGCCGAGGCCATCCACGACGGCCTGGCCCAGCAGCTGTTCGCCCTGCGGGCCCAGGTCACGCTGCTGAAGTACCCGGAGAAGCTGTCCGACCCCCGCGCGGTGGTGGAGCAGATGCTGGACGTGCTGGACGAGACCATGACCCAGGCCCGCAGCCTGACCTTCGAGCTGTTCCCGCCGGTGCTCTACGAGGTGGGGCTGGCCGGCGCCCTGGAGTGGCTGGGCCGCACCTTCGAGCAGCGGACGGGGATCGCCTGCGAGGTGGACACCGAGGACGCGGAACCGGACCTGCCGGACGACCTGCGCATGATGGCCTACCAGTCGGCGCGGGAGCTGCTGAACAACGTGCGCAAGCACGCGGGCGCCGCCGGCGCGGTGATCCGCCTGCGGCACGAGGACGGCCGCGTGCACCTGTCGGTGCACGACGACGGGCAAGGCTTCGACCCCCAGGCCGCCGAGTCGACGGCGCCCAGCCCCGACGGCGGTGGCTTCGGCCTGTTCAACCTGCGGGAGCGGTTGCGCTCGGTGGGCGGCGCCCTGACGATCGCAGCCGGGCCTGGACAGGGCTGCCGGGTGGATCTTACCTTCCCCGCGCCCCCGGCCGCCGACTGAGACCCCCGTCCGCCAAGGATCCCCGCCATGGGCGAGATCTATGCCTTGACCTGCGCCGCCGTCTGGGGCCTGGCCGTCGTCTTCTTCCGGCGGTCGGGGGAGACGGTCCCCCCGCTGGCGATGAACCTGTTCCGGGTGGCGCTGTCCACGGCCCTGTTCCTGGGCACGCTGGCGGTGCGCGGGCAACCGCTGGTGGGCGTCGCGCCGGCGGCGGACTACCTGCGCCTGGCCGCCAGCGGGATCATCGCCATCGCCATCGCCGACACCCTCTTCCACGCCTGCCTGAACCGCGTGGGCGCGGGCATCAACGCCATCGTCGACACCCTCTATTCGCCGTTCGCCCTCGGCTTCGCCTACCTGCTGCTGGGCGAGCGGATCGGGCCCTGGCCGGCCGTCGGCATGGTGCTGATCATCGGCGGCGTGCTGATCGCGACCCGGGTGCAGGCCCCCGCCGGCATCAGCGGCCGCACCCTGGCCGCCGGCGTGCTGCTGGGGGCGGGGTCGATGGCGGCCCTGGCCTTCGGCATCGTGCTGGCCAAGCCCGCCCTGGAGCGGGGCGATGTGCTGTGGGCCACCACCGTGCGCCAGGTGGCGTCCCTGGCCGTGCTGCTGCCGGCGGTCCTGCTGCACCCGCACCGGCGCCGCTACCTGCGGGCCCTGCGCCCGGCGGCTTCCTGGCGGTTCACCGTGCCGGGAACGGTGCTCGGCTCCTACGTCTCGCTGCTGTTCTGGATCGCCGGCATGAAGCACACCGCCGTGGGCAAGGCCGCGGTCCTGAACCAGACCAGCACCATCTATATCCTCGTGTTCGCCAGCCTGTTCCTGGGGGAGCGCTTCACCCGCCGCAAGGCGGCCGCGGCCGCGCTGGCCCTGTTGGGGGTCGTGTGCGTGATGACGCCCTGGCGCTGACCGGGAATTGGCGCAGAATTCATTTTGCGCCCGGCGCAACATCTGTTATATAACGCCCGTAATATCCGGATGAATCCCCGTTCAGGAGTTGCCCACGTGCGGAAACCCGTTTTCAGCCAAGAGGATGTGATCGCGGCCGGCCTGGCCGTGGTACGGGCCGACGGGCTCGCACAGCTCTCGGCCCGGCGGGTGGCCGAGCAGCTGGGGGCGTCCACGGCGCCGGTCTACAGCAACTT
>JBHEPC010000076.1:0-2746 GCA_046260475.1 Candidatus Krumholzibacteriia bacterium
TCGTCCAGGGCCTCCCAGGCACCGTCGGTCTCGGGGGTGATGCTGACTTCCTGGGGCAGGGCGAAGCGGGGCGCCAGGCCGGCAGCCTCGCGGTCGGCGTCCTCGCTGCGGGCGGCCTCGCGGTCCACCGGCAGGGCGGCCAGGGTGGGCACGCGGTCCAGGGCGCGCACGGCGTACCCGGAGGCCACCGGTCCGGGCGCGGACAGGGGGTCGCCGGCAGCGGCGGCAGCGGCGGCGGCGAGCACGCAGACCGCGGTGACGGCCAAGCTGAGGAAAAGGCGCAACGAGGGCATGACAGCTCCTTGGCGGTTCCGTGGCGAATCAGGGAACGGTCGGCAGCGGCCGGGACCGTTCGGAAGCAACCCTCATCTTACCCCAACGCACCCTCTGCTGACAATAACTCATTTTATTTCATGATATTACAATATCGCGAGAAATGTGGCGTGATGCCATCTTGTCTGGCGAAAGCGTGACGATGCGCCCCCGGCACCCGGGCAGGGTCAGCGCCCGCCCCGCCGGCCTGGCCGCCCGGTCCGGCCGGGCGCCGTTGCCGGGCCCGCCCGCCGCCGCCCGCCGGCCGCGCCACCGGTCTTCGGCAGGGTCGCCCGCCGCGGGGTCCCTTGGGGCGCCTGGCCCTGGGGCGCTTGGCCCCGCGCCGCCGGCACCAGGCACTCGGACCCCGGGCCGATCAGGTCGGCCCGCCCCAGGCGCTGCAGGGCCTCCCGCAGCAAGGGCCAGTTCGCCCGGTCGTGCCAGCGCAGGAAGGCCTTGTGCAGGTCCCGCTGCTTCTTGCCCTTGGGCGTGTCCACGGCGTCGTCCGGACGCGCCCGGCGCACCACCTGCCGCAGGGGGCTGCGCCCGGAGTGGTACATGGCCGTGGCCACCGCCATGGGCGTGGGATAGAAGCTCTGCACCTGGTCCGGCTTGAAGCCGTTGCGCTTGAGCCACAGCGCCAGGTTCAGCATGTCCTGGTCCGTCGTGCCCGGGTGGGCGGCGATGAAGTAGGGGATCAGGTACTGCTTCTTGCCCGCCTGCTGCGAGAACTTCTCGAACATGGAGCGGAACTTCTCGTAGCTGCCCACCCCCGGCTTCATCATCCTGCGCAGCGGGCCGTCCTCGGTGTGCTCCGGCGCGATCTTCAGGTAACCGCCCACGTGGTGGGTCACCAGCTCCTTGACGTACTGCGGCGACTCGACCGCCAGGTCGTAGCGCAGGCCGCTGGCGATCAGTACCTTCTTGATCCCCTTGACCTTGCGCGCCTTGCGGTAGAGGTTGATCAGCGGCGTGTGGTCCGTGTCCAGGTTGGGGCAGATCCCCGGGTACACGCACGAGGGCCGGCGGCAGGCGGCCTCGATCGCGCGGCTCTTGCAGGCCAGCCGCCACATGTTGGCCGTCGGCCCGCCCAGGTCCGAGATCACGCCGGTGAACCCGGGCACCTTGTCGCGGATATCCTCGATCTCCTTGAGGATCGACTGCTCGCTGCGGCTCTGGATGATGCGCCCCTCGTGCTCGGTGATCGAGCAGAAGGTGCAGCCGCCGAAGCAGCCCCGCATGATGTTGACCGAGGTCTTGATCATCTCGTAGGCGGGGATCTTCGCCCCGCCGTAGGACGAGTGGGGCACGCGGGTGTAGGGCAGGCCGAAGACCGCGTCCATCTCGGGCGTGGACAGGGGCACCGGCGGCGGGTTCAGCCACACGTCCCGGTCGCCGTGGCGCTGCACCAGGGCCCGGGCGTTGCCGGGGTTGGTCTCCGCGTGCATGACGCGGCAGGCGTGGGCGTAGAGCACCGGGTCATCCGCCACGGCTTCGTACGCCGGCAGCCGCACCACCGTGCGCTCGCGGTCAGCCCAGCGGGTCCGCAGTTCCTTGGTCGCTTCTTCCAGGGTCACCGGCGCGGCGGCGGCCGGCGGCGCCGCGTCCGCGGCCGCCGTCCCGCACTCCGCGCCCGGCTTCACCCACGCGTAGGGGTCGGGGTGGTCGATCAGCTGCCCCGGCGTGTCCAACTCCGCCGAGTCCAGCTCCACGTACCCCGCCGGCACCGCCTTGCGCATGAACGCCGTGCCGCGGATGTCCGTCAGCTGCCCGACGTCCTCTCCCTCCCCCAACCGGTGGGCGATCTCCACGATCTGCCGCTCGCCGTTGCCGAAGACCAGCAGGTCGGCCTTGCTGTCGGGCAGCACGCTGCGCCGCACCTTGTCCGACCAGTAGTCGTAGTGGGCGATGCGCCGCAGGCTGGCCTCGATGCCGCCGACGACGATGGGCACGTCCTTGAAGGCCTCGCGGCAGCGCTGGGCGTACACCAGCACCGCGCGGTCGGGGCGGCGGTCGCCCGCGGCGTCGGGGGTGTAGGCGTCGTCGTGGCGCAGCCTTCGTTCGGCCGTGTAGCGGTTGACCATGGAATCGAGGTTGCCGGCCGTGATCCCGAAGAAGAGATTGGGGCGGCCCAGCTCCCGGAACGGGTCGGCGCTGCGCCAGTCGGGCTGGCTGATGATGCCCACGCGGTAGCCCTGGGCCTCCAGCACCCGGCCGACGACCGCCATGCCGAAGCTGGGGTGGTCGACGTAGGCATCGCCCGTGACGATGATGACGTCGCAGGCCTCCCAGCCCAGCCGGTCCATCTCGGCCCGGGTCATGGGCAGCTCCGGGGCGATGCCGAAGCTCGCGGCCCAATACGGGGGTCGCGAGAACAGGGGCACGGCCTGGGGCATGGCGGGCGCGGGCATCGGAACGGCCTATCGGCAAAGGG
>JBHEPC010000093.1:0-6167 GCA_046260475.1 Candidatus Krumholzibacteriia bacterium
TCAACAATCTGGGGTACCACGAGCTGCGCTACAGCGAACTGAAGGACCTGCACCCGCAGGCGGGACCGCTGGTGCGGCTGGCCGCGGCGCTGACGGGCACGGGGCGCATCCTGGCGACGAACCCCTACCTGCTGGGCACCCTGCTGCTGGCGGCGTGGGGGGGTGCGGGTTTGGGCCGGCTGGCCGGCCCGGCGCGGCGGTTCGGCACCGTGGCCGCGCTGGCCGGCGCCGCCTACTTCCTGGTCTGCATGGCGCCCGATCCGGTGCACGACCAGTATTTCACGGCCCCGCTCCTGCCGCTGCTGTTGCCCCTGGTGGCTGTGGGGTTGGCGCGCCTGGTGCGCGGTGGCCGCGGCGCGGCCGTGGCGGTCGTCGCCGCCGCCACGGCGGGTGCCCTGGTGCTGGCCCTGCTGCGGCCGGGCATGGACCCGGACCCGACCTGGACCTTCGGCTCCTACGACCGGGTGGTCGCCGGGATCCGGAAGCACAGCGCGCCCGGGGACGTCGTGCTCTCCTTCTGGCCGGGCTACGTCTTCGGCGCCGACCGGGCCCATTTCCCCGGCCTGGAGAACCATTTCGCCGTCGGCGTCTCGGAGCGGCTGACCCCGGCCGAGGCGGTCCGCTACCACATCGCCGACCGCCGCCGCCTGCAGGAGGCGTTCGCTGCCCGTAGGCCGCACCTGGTGGTGCTGGGCACGTGGATGAACGAGATCAACACCGCCCTGGACAACGAGCAGATGCGCCAGCTGCTGGCGGCCTTCCAGGCCGAGTACGAGGTCGTCGTCTTGCACGGTCAGGCCAAGATCTGCGCGCCGATCCCGCGGCGCCAGGGTATTGCACCATGACCGCCCGGCCCGCCGCCTTCATCTTCGACCTGGACGGAACCCTGGTCGACTCGGGCCTGGACGTCGCCCTGGCGGCCAACGGCGTGCGGGTGACGTTCGGGTTACCGGAACTGCCGGTCCCGGTGCTGGTGGGCTACGTGGGCGACGGGGTGGGCCTGCTGCTCGAGCGCGCCCTGGGGCACGACCTGGCCGGCGGGCAGACGGGTCAGCCGGTGGCGGCCGCGCGTCTGGCCGAGGCGCACGCGGTCTTCGCCGACCTCTACGGGCGCCACCTGCTGGACAACACGCGGCTGTACCCGGGGGTGCGCAGCGTGCTGGCCCGCTTCGCCGACCTGCCGCTTCACCTGGCCACCAACAAGCCCCGCGCCTTCACCGACGCGATCCTGGACGGCCTGGGCCTGGAGGGTGTGTTCCGGCGGATCGTGGGGGGCGACGAGGCGCCGGCCCGCAAACCGGATCCGGCCCACCTGGCCGCCTGCCTGGCGGGGCTGGAGGTGGCGCCCGGCCGGGTGGCCGTCGTGGGCGACAGCCCCAACGACGTGCTGGCCGCCCGGGGCCTGGGGGCCGTGGCCGTGGGCTGCACCTACGGGTTGGGGGCGCCCGCGCGGGTACGGGCGGCGGAGCCGGACCACCTGATCGATGCCATCACCGACCTGGTGGATCTCTTCGGGTTCCGGGGCACGGGGGGCGGCGGCTAGATTCCGCGGTGCAGGTCCTCCAGCAGGGAGCGCACGCCCGCCTCGGTGTAGGGATCGTCCGGATGGGGCGCCTCGCCCTGCTCGAAGTGGGGGCGCTCGGCGTACTCGCGGCCCCAGCGGGCGTCGGCGTCCCGCACCAGGTCCGCCAGGGCGCCCGGGGGGCCCAGGACGCCGTCGAGGAAAGAGGCCAGGGCTGCGGCCGCGTCGTCGGCGTGGCTGGACAGCAGCGGCGGGTCGGCCTCCAGGCGCGCGAGGATCGTGCGGGTCAGGGAACCCTCCGGGTCGGCCAGGCGGGTTTCCAGCAGGCGGCGGATCCCCAGCAGGAGCTGCTGCGTGCGGGCCACTGGCGAGGCCCCCTTCAGGGCTCCGGCCCCGGCGCGGCCGAGCGCCTCGGCCAGGCCGAAGGGCCGCTCGCGGCGGATCTCGTCCTCGAGGGCGCGGTCGGCGTCCGGCGGCCCGTCGTCCTGGTTCCTCTTGTCGTCCCCGTCCATGGGAGCGAACATAGCAGACATGGACTCCGCCGCAAACCCCGACCCCGCCCCGGCGGCCCCCGTCCACCTGGCGGCGGGGCTGCCGGCCCGACCCGGCCAGTTCGTGCTGGACCGTCGCCGGCGTCTGGTGGCGCCGCTGCTGCCTTCGCCCTGCGGCCACCTGGTGGACGTGGGCTGCGGCGACGGCGCCCAGACGCTGGCGCTGGCGGCCTGCGCCGACCGGGTGACCGGCGTGGACATCGACCCGCGTTTCGTGGCATATTTCACGGCGGCGATCACCGCGGCGGGTCTCGGCGGTCGCGTGGCGGCGCTGACGGCTGCCGGCGCGGCGGTGCCCCTGCCCGACGGCTGCGCCGACGCGGTGACCTGCTTCACGGTGCTGGAGCACGTGCCCGACGAGCGGGCCGCCCTGGCGGAGATGCGGCGGCTGCTGCGGCCGGGAGGGCGGCTGGTGCTGACGGTGCCCAACCGCTGGTGGCTGTTCGAGACCCATGGGGCGGACCTGCCGCTCTTGCCCTGGAACCGCGTGCCGCTGGTCAGTTGGTGGCCGCGGCGCCTGCACGACCGCTGGGCCCGGGCCCGCATCTACCGGCGGCGCGAGATCGTCGCGCTGCTCGAGGGCGCCGGGTTCACCGTGACCGAAGCCTTCCGCATGACCGCCCCCATGGACGTGATCCCGTGGGGGCCCCTGCGCCGCCTGGCGCGCGGCACGCTGTTCGGTGCCGACCGGGCGGCCGTCCCCATCCTGGCCACCGAGATCGTGGTGGCCGCCGAAAGGTGATCCCATGGCGAAGCGCGCGTTCCCGCTCCTGCCCGTGCTCCTTCTGCTCGTGCTGGCCGGCGCCGGCTGCAGCCGCGATCCGCAGCCGCCGGTGGCCAAGGTCGTGCCCCACGAGTTGACGATCCACGGCGACACCCGCGTCGACGAGTACTACTGGCTGCGCGAGCGGGAGGATCCCGAGGTCATCGCCTACCTGGAGGCGGAGAACGCCTACACCGAGGCGATGCTCGCGGACACGCACGAGCTGCAGGAGACGCTGCTGGCCGAGATGAAGGGGCGCATCAAGGAGGACGAGTCCTCCGCCCCCCTGGAGGACGACGGCTGGTTCTACTACACGCGCCACGTCGAGGGGGGCGAGTACCCCCTGCACTGCCGCCGCCCCGGCAGCATGGACGGGGCCGAGCAGGTCATGTTCGACGGCAACGCCATGGCCGAGGGCCACGACTACTTCTCCCTGCGCGGGGTCGCCGTCAGCCCCGACACGCGCCTGGCCGCGTTTGCCGTCGACACCGTCGGCCGCCGTTTCTACACGGTCAGGGTCAAGAACCTGGAGACCGGCCTGGTGCTCGAGGACGTGATCCCCGACGTGACCGGCAACGTCGCCTGGGCCCTGGACAACCGCACCCTGTTCTACGCCAAGCAGGATCCGCGGACGCTGCGCTCCTGGCGGATCTGGCGCCACGAGCTGGGCACCCCCGTGCAGGACGACGTGCTGGTCTACCAGGAGGACGACGAGACCTTTAGCTGCCATGTCTTCCGCACGAAGTCCGACCGCTACCTGATGATCGCCAGCACCCAGACCCTCAGCAGCGAGTACCGCCTGCTGGAGGCCGACCAGCCGACGGGCGAGTTCCGCGTCTTCCAGCCGCGCCAGCGGGACCTGGAGTACGACGTCGACCACCAGGGCGACCGCTTCGTGATCCGGACCAACCTCTTCGCCCGCAACTTCCGCCTCATGGAGAGCCCCCTGGAAAGCACCTGGCTGGCCCACTGGCGCGAGCTGGTGCCCAACCGCGAGGACGTGCTCCTGGAGGACGTGGAGGTCTTCGCCGACTGGCTGGTGCTGACCGAGCGCTACGACGGGCTCAGCCACCTGCGCATCGTGCCCATGGACGGCGGTCCGGACCACACCCTGGACTTCGGCGAGCCCACCTGGTCGGTGTGGTCGGAGCTGAACCCGCAGCTGGACACCGACGTCCTGCGCTACGGCTACACCTCGCTGACCACGCCGCGGTCGACCTACACCTACGACATGAAGGCCCGCACCCGGACCCTGCTGAAGCAGCAGGAGGTCCTGGGCGGCTTCGACCCCGCCGACTACCAGGCCGAGTACATCCGCGTCGACGCCCGCGACGGGGTCCAGGTGCCGGTGTCGCTGGTCTACCGCAAGGGGCTGGCCCGCGACGGCAGCGCCCCGCTGCTGCTGTACGGCTACGGCTCCTACGGCGCCAGCAGCGGCGCCTATTTCCGCGCGACGGCGCTCTCGCTGCTGGACCGGGGCTTCGTCTACGCCATCGCCCACGTGCGCGGGGGCGAGGAGCTGGGCCGCCAGTGGTACGAGGACGGCAAGCTCCTGCGGAAGATGAACACCTTCACCGATTTCATCGACTGCGGGCGCGCGCTGGTGGACCAGGGGTACACGTCGCGCGACCGCCTGTTCGCCATGGGCGGCTCGGCCGGCGGCCTGCTCGTGGGCGCGGTCATCAACCTCGAGCCCGACCTCTGGCGGGGCGTGGTGGCCCACGTGCCCTTCGTGGACGTCGTGACCACGATGCTGGACCAGACGATCCCCCTGACCACGGGCGAGTACGACGAGTGGGGCAACCCCAACGACAAGGTCTCCTACGACTACATGCTCTCCTACTCGCCCTACGACCAGGTCGAGGCCAAGGACTACCCCGCGCTGCTGGTGACCACCGGCCTGCACGACAGCCAGGTGCAGTACTGGGAGCCCGCCAAGTGGGTGGCCCGGCTGCGGGCCCGCAAGACCGACGACAACCCGCTGCTGCTGCGCACGAACCTGGACGCCGGCCACGGCGGGCAGTCCGGCCGCTTCCGCAGCCTGGAGGAGACGGCCATGAGCTTCGCGTTCATGCTGGACCTGGCCGGGATCCGGAGGTAGGTGGGGCATGACCGACACGGCGAACATGGCCGGCAGGCCGGTGCTGGTGACCGGCGCCACCGGTTACGTCGGCGGGCGCCTGCGCCGGCGCCTGGAGGCGGCAGGGGCCCGCGTGCGCTGCCTGGCCCGGGATCCGCGGCGCCTGGACGGGCGCATCGCCGCCGGGACCGAGGTCGTGGCCGGCGACGTGCTGGCGCCCGCCACCCTGCCGGCGGCCCTGGCCGGCGTGGACACGGCCTACTACCTGGTGCATTCGATGGGTGCGGCCAGCGGCTTCGAGGAACGCGACCGGGAGGGGGCGACCAACTTTGCTGCTGCCGCGGCCGCGGCCGGCGTGCGCCGCCTGGTCTACCTGGGCGGCCTGGGGGACGACACGGCCGAGCTGTCGCCCCACCTGCGCAGCCGCAACGAGGTGGGCCGCATCCTGCGGGAGTCGGGGGTGCCGACGGTCGAGCTGCGGGCCTCCATCGTGCTGGGCTCGGGCAGCCTCTCCTTCGAGATGATCCGCTCGTTGACCGAACGCCTGCCGGTGATGATCACCCCCAGATGGGTGCGCGTGCTGGCCCAGCCCATCGCCGTGGCGGACCTGCTGGACTACCTGGAGGCGGCCGCCACGGTGCCGCTGGCGGCCAGCCGCGTCTACGAGATCGGCGGTGCCGACCGGGTCTCGTACGGCGACCTGATGCGGGAGTACGCCCGGCAGCGCGGCCTGCGCCGGCCCATGATCCCGGTGCCGCTGCTGACCCCCTGGCTGTCGAGCCTGTGGCTGGGCCTGGTCACGCCCCTGTACGCCCGCATCGGCCGCAAGCTGATCCAGAGCATCCAGCACCCGACCGTCGTGCGCGACGATGCGGCGCTGCGGGACTTCCCGCTGCGGCCGGTGGGCATGGCCGAAGCCATCGCCCGGGCCCTGGCCGCCGAGAGCCGGGGTCCTGAGACCCGCTGGTGCGACGCCGTCTCCTCCAGCGGGGCCGAGCGCAGCCTGGCCGGCGTGCGCTACCGCGGCCGGCTCCTGGACGCCCGCCGCCTGGAGGTGCCCGTGCCGCCGGAGCGGGCCTTCGCCCCCATCGCCGCCCTGGGCGGGGACCGGGGCTGGTACGCCTGGGACCAGCTGTGGCGTCTGCGCGGGGCCCTGGACCTGCTGGTGGGCGGCGTCGGCCTGCGCCGCGGCCGCTCCCACCCCAGCGAACTGCGGGTGGGCGACGTGCTGGACTGCTGGCGGGTCGAGGC
>JBHEPC010000439.1:0-4404 GCA_046260475.1 Candidatus Krumholzibacteriia bacterium
GCCACCGGCAACGGGGCCGGGTTCATCATGCCGAAGTAGCGGCGGCTGCCGATGGCCATGGTGTTGGGGAAGACCCGCGTGCGGCAGTCCTGGACCAGCTCGGCGAACGGCACGCCCTCCTCGGGCAGGGGCTCGGTGAACATCTCGTCCAGGCCCGCGGGCGACAGGGGTCCGTAGACCCGCCGCCCCTCCAGGCCCTTGAGGTACTCCACCACCAGGTCGACCATGGCGTAGCCCATCTCGCGCATGGCGGCCTCGTCGCCGGCGTCGTCGGCGCCCAGGCGCTCGGGCACCGGCGGGGCGGCCTCGTCGGGCAGGCCGGCGCCGAAGCCGCGGCCCGGGCGCAGGGGGTCCTTGTCGGGGCGGGGCTTGGTCACGGTTCCCCCTCTGCGGCGCCTCCGCCGGCCGCGGCCGGCGGGAAGACGCCCGCGGCGATGGCCTCCAGCACGGCGGCGGCGCCGCCCTGGCCGACGTCGCCGGCCAGGTGGCCGGCCGCGGCCTTCACGTCGTCGGGGCTGTTGCCCATGGCGACGCTGGTGCCGCAGGCGGCGAACATGTCCAGATCGTTGTAGTTGTCGCCGATGGCGACGGCGTGCGCAAGGGGGATGCCCAGGTCGGCGGCCACCACGGCCAGCCCGGCGCCCTTGCCGGTGTCCCGGTGGAAGGCCTCGGCCCACCAGAAGGCGCCCTCGCCCAGCAGGGAGCGGGTGTTGACCACGCGCACCGCGCCGCCCAGCTCCCGTTCCACCGCCAGCGTGAGCGCCTGCACCGGCTCGCGGCGGTCGATGGTGCCCACCTCCAGGGCGCGGGCCCAGGGTCGGGCGAGCAGGTCCGGCACCGCCTCCAGGCGGCCCGGTCCCTGCCGGCGCATCTGCAGGTAGCGGCCCAGGACGTCGTTGACCGGCCGGGATTCGTGGCTCAGCACGCCGCCGTCGCTGTCCAGGCCATAGACCATGGGCACGGTGCCGTACTCGCGGAACAAGGCCACCAGCCGGTGCACCAGCGGGCCCTCCAGGACGCTGCAGGCCAGCTCGCGGCGCGGCACGCCCCCGTGCACCACCGCGCCGTTGAGCAGCACCAGGGGCAGATCGTCGGGGAACCAGCCCGAGCCCTCCAGCAGGTGGACCACCGACGGCAGGTTGCGGCCGGTGCAGAGGGCGACGGCGTGGCCGGCCGTGCGCACCGCCTCCAGGGCGGCGATCTCGCGCCGGCCCAGCACATCGTCGAACTCGGTGTTCAGCAGGGTGCCGTCCACGTCGACGGCCACCAGCAGCTTCGCGGCGCCTGCGCCCATGCCCACCTCGTCAGCCGGTAATGTCGAATTCCGCGAACGCGCCGGTGGCCTCGCCCCACAGCAGCTCGCGCGCCCCCACCCGGGCCCGGTCCGGTCCCCGCAGGGCCCAGGCGGCCAGGGCCTCCAGGGCCGGGCGGGGCCCTTCGGCTACCATGCGCACCGAGCCGTCGGCCCGGTTGCGCACGGTTCCCACCAGGCCCAGCTCCCGGGCGCGGGCGCGGGCGTGCCAGCGGAAGGCCACGCCCTGCACCCGCCCCCGCACCGTGATCTGCAGCCTCTGCACGGCACCTCCCGGAGCCGCCGTCCCGGCCTGCTGCTAGCGGATGCTGAAGTACCCGCTTTCGCCGGTGCAGTAGTTGTCGTCCGCGGCGAAGATCACGATCCGGTAGCGGTCGTCGGCCTCCGTATAGCCGTAGTCCGTCACCGTCCACGTGTGCTGGCCCGCCGCAGCCGGCACGCCGTCGGCGATGTAGCCTCCCGGCACCAGCGTGGCCCCGGCGTGGAGGCGGATGTTCACGCTGCCGGCGGCGTTGACCGAGTCGAAAACGATGGTCATCTCCTGGCCGACGGTGAATTCGTCGTCCTGGACCGGCGCCATGACGTCGATGTAGCAGATGTCCGGGTCGGTCAGGCGGAACGGCCCGACCTGGCCCTCGCAGCCCGTGACCTGGGTGTCGGCAACGCGCAGGTAGTAGTCGGTGGCCGTGCCCTGGTTGAAGGAGTCGACGGGCTGCCACAGGTAGTTGCCGTTGTCGGGCGCGTCCAGGACGATGATGCCCACCAGTTCCTTCAGCTGCAGGGGTCCCTGCCACAGCCCGATGTCCACGCTGCCGCCGGAGTTCTCGCTGTCCCAGGTGATCAGATACTCCTGGCCCGCCACCAGGGCCGAGTCCGGGGGCACGGTCAGGGTGATGGCGCAGCCCACGGTGTTGGTCAGCGCGATGGGCACGGTGTCGGTGCAGCCCGCGTCCGTGGTCGAGGTCACCCGCAGGGCGAAGTCGTCGCCGGAGAGTGCGCCGCGGGTGTCGGCGGCCCAGTAGTAGAAGCCGTCGTTGTCCGTCGCGGCCACCAGGGTGTCGACCGGTGCGCCGCCCTTGAGCAGCTCGATGCGCACCTGGCCGCCGCCGGCGGCGTCCCAACGCAGGTTCACGTCCTCACCCGTATAGAAATGGGTGTCCGGGGCGGGCGTGAAGATATCGATGGCGCAGGCCCCGACGCCCGGGCCGGCGCCGTCGTCGTCGTCGCCGCCGCAGCCGGACAGCAGCAGGACACACAGCGGGAGCAGGAGGGCTACGAGCGGAGCGTACGGCAAGCGGCGCATGGCGATCGGTCCTCGGTTGCGGGGCGGGCCCCGGTCCATTGCCCCGTGCCAATATACAGAAGCCGGGCCGCCGGCGGTACCCCTGACTGCCCCCGGCCGGTCAGCGGGCCAGGTCCAGGAACGCCTGATGGATCCGCAGGTCCGCCGTCAGTTCCGGGTGGAAGGTCAGGCCCAGCAGCCGGCCCTGGCGCACGGCCACCGGCTCCCCGTCGTGGCGGGCCACCACCTCGGCGTCGGGCCCGGTGGCGGTGATCCGCGGCGCCCGGATGAAGACCGCCGCGAAGGGCTCGCCCGAGCCGTCGAGGCCGTCCAGACCCACCGGCGCGGTGAACGAGTCGATCTGCCGTCCGTAGGCGTTGCGGCGGACGGTGCAGTCCATCAGGTCCAGGGTCTGGACGCCGTGGTCCCGCTGCCCTTCCCCTTCCAGGCGGCAAGCCAGCATGATCAGGCCGGCGCAGGTGCCCATGACCGGCCGCTCGGCGGCGAAGGCGCGCAGGGGCTCGCGCAGGCCGGCGCGGTCGATCAGCCGGGACAGGGTCGTGGATTCGCCGCCGGGGATGACCAGGCAGGACACCTCCGCCAGCTCGGCCGGCCGCCGCACCCCCCGGGTGGCGCGGCCCAGGGCGGCGAAGACCTGGCGGTGCTTCTCGTAGTCGCCCTGCAGGGTCAGCAGGCCCACCGGCCGGGTGCTCGCGGTCATCGGCGCTCCACGCGACGGCCCGGACGGCACGCCGCCCGGGCCGGGTTCGGCGACGGGACGGCTACCAGCCGCGCCCCGCCAGCTTCTCGTTCTCGGCCATCTCGTTCACCGCGCGGCCCTTCATGGCCTCGCCCAGCGCCATGGAGACCTCCATGAGCTTCACCGGGTCGTCGTGGTAGGTCACGGCGTCGACGATGGCCTTGGCCCGGGGCGCGGGGTCCTCGCTGGCGAAGATGCCGCTGCCCACGAAGACGGTCTCGGCGCCCAGCTGCATCATCAGGGCGGCGTCGGCGGGCGTGGCCACGCCGCCGGCGGCGAAGTTGGGCACCGGCAGACGGCCCTTCTCGGCCGTCTCGACCACCACGTGGTAGGGGGCGCCCAGGCGCTTGGCCTCGGCCATCAGCTCGTCGCTGCGCATCAGCTGCAGGCGGCGGATGCCGTCGGTGACCTCGCGCATGTGGGTGACGGCCTCGACGACGTCGCCGCTGCCGGCCTCGCCCTTGGTGCGCATCATGGCCGCGCCCTCGCCGATGCGGCGCAGGGCCTCGCCCAGGTTACGGCAGCCGCAGACGAAGGGCACCTTGAAGTCGTGCTTGTAGATGTGGTTCGCGTTGTCCGCGGGGGTCAGGACCTCGGATTCGTCGATGAAGTCCACGCCCAGGGCCTGCAGGATCTGGGCCTCGGCGAAGTGGCCGATGCGGACCTTGGCCATCACGGGGATGGAGACCGCCTGCTGGATCTCGCGGATCATGCCCGGGCTGGACATGCGCGCGATGCCGCCCTGCTTGCGGATGTCCGAGGGGATGCGCTCCAGGGCCATCACGGCCACGGCGCCGGCCTCCTCGGCGATCCTGGCCTGCTCGGCGTTGGTGACGTCCATGATGACGCCGCCCTTGAGCATCTCGGCCAGGCCGACCTTGTGCCGGTAGGCCTCCAGGACCTCCGGATCGTTCCACGGGTTCTTCATGCCCCTGCCTCCTTCGGCGGCGCGGGGTCGGCCGGGCGGCGCGACCTGCGGCGAAAGGCGCGGGCGCGCCGGAGGACCGGCGGCCGCTCGGTGTTCGTACGGCGGTAAAATAGTCGTTCGGG
>JBHEPC010000099.1:0-4357 GCA_046260475.1 Candidatus Krumholzibacteriia bacterium
GGCTCGCTGGCCGTCTCGATGTCATACAACTCCATGTTGGCCGAGGCCGCCAGGATGGCCTCCGGCCCCCGGGCCGTGCCCCCCAGCCAGGAAACCGTGCCCTCATAGGGAATCGGCAGCACGGCGAAACGGGCCGATGCGAGATCCGGCGCTTCCGGCAGTCCGCCGAAAGCGCCGGGATTGTCGTGCAGGTCCATCGTGTCAGCTTTCTGCGGCCGGTGCCGCCGGGTCAACGGTCGTCGTCGTCCCACACGACGTCGTCCTGCTCCGTTTCCGCGTCGTCGTCGATCACCTCTTCCCCGGGGTCGGTGTCCTCGTCCTCGCCCCCGTCGTTCTCGACGTCGAGATCGTCCTCCCAATCCCAGACGACATCGCCGGGGCGTTTGGGCTTGACCGGCTTCTTCGCGCGCGGCTGGTCGTCCCCGCGCTCGGGCTTGGGCTGCCAGCTGCGCTTGCTGGGCAGCTTGCGTTCCTCTTCCTCGAATTCCTTGCGCGGCGCCATCGGTACCCTCCTCGGTGCACCATTGGGTCGGGGACGCGGCCTCGGGGCCCTGCGCCACGTTGCTGCGGCCGGTCGCGGGCCGGCCGCAGCCGGGTCCGCGGCGGGCCGGAATGTAGATGCATCCGGCCGGTGGTGTCAAGCGGCCCGGCCAAATACGGACGGGGCGGCCGCAGCCGCCCCGTCCGGCCGGGCCCCGGCCCGGCGCCTGGTCCGCCCCGGGCTAGACCACGCCCTGGTCCAGCATCGCGTCGGCCACCTTCAGGAAGCCCGCGATGTTGGCCCCGGCGGCGTAGTTGCCGGGCACCCCGAACTCCTCGGCCGCCGCCACACAGGCGCCGTGGATGTCCTTCATGATGGTGTGCAGCCGCTTGTCCACCTCTTCACGGCTCCAGCCGATGCGCATGCTGTTCTGACTCATCTCCAGGCCGCTGGTGGCCACGCCGCCGGCGTTGGCCGCCTTGCCCGGCGCGTGCAGGATGCCCTTCTCGTGGAAGAGGGCGATGGCGTCGGCCGTGCAGGGCATGTTGGCCGCCTCGACCACGCACTGGCAGCCGTTGGCCACCAGGGTCTCGGCGTCGGGCTTGCGCAGCTCGTTCTCGCAGGCCGTGGGCACCGCGATGTCGCAGGGCACCTCCCAGGGGCGCTTGCCGGGGATCCACTCGACCTTGAAGCGGTCGGCGTAGTCCTTGGCGGGCCGCCGGTGGACCGTCCACAGGTTCATCAGGAAGTCCAGCTTCTCGCCGCGGATGCCGGCCGGGTCGTGGGCGTAGCCGTGCTCGTCGCCGATGGTGACGACCTTGCCGCCCAGCTCGTTGACCTTCTGGATGAAGAAGGTGCCGACGTTGCCGTAGCCGCTGATGGTGACGGTCTTGCCCTTGAAGTCCAGCCCGCGGGTGGCGAGCATCTCGGCGGCGAAGTAGGCGGTGCCGTAGCCGGTGGCCTCGGGCCGCATCAGGGAGCCGCCCCAGTTCAGGCCCTTGCCCGTCAGGACGCCGGTGAACTCGTTCTTCAGCTTCTTGTACTGGCCGAAGAGGTAGCCGATCTCGCGGCCGCCCACGCCGATGTCGCCGGCGGGTACGTCGGTGTTCGGGCCGATGTGGCGGAACAGCTCGCTCATGAACGCCTGGCAGAAGCGCATCACTTCCAGGTCGCTCTTGCCGCGGGGGTCGAAGTCGCTGCCGCCCTTGCCGCCGCCCATGGGCAGGGTGGTCAGGCTGTTCTTGAAGGTCTGTTCGAACGCCAGGAACTTGAGGATGCCCTGGTTGACGCTCGGGTGGAAGCGCAGGCCGCCCTTGTAGGGCCCGATGGCGCTGTTCATCTCGATGCGGAAGCCGCGGTTGACCTGGACCTCGCCCTTGTCGTCGACCCAGGGCACGCGGAACGACACGACGCGCTCGGGCTCGACCATGCGCTCCAGGATCTTCGCCTTGCGGTACTCGGGCCGCTTCTCGATCACCGGCCACACGGACTCGACGACCTCGTGGACCGCCTGATGGAACTCGGGCTCGGCCGGGTTCCGGGCGATCACGCCCTCCAGGAAGGCCCCAGCGTTCTGCAACATGGCCAACTCCTCGTCATGGTACGCACCTGCGGTTCCGGCCCGGCGCGGCCGCGCGGGCCCACACGGCCAAATCATGGAAACCGGCCGTGCCCCGCGCAAGGAATTTCGGCGGCCCGAATCGGGACGTTCCCGGGCGCGATTGCGGCCCCGGCGGATCCTGTGGTAGACTGGCGCGATCGACACTCAACCCCAATCGGGAGGTGGGTTTTGGAGTATCACGATCTGCAGAAGACGCGAGTCACCGACCTCAGGGAGATGGTCAAGGAGAAGTTGCCCGCGGTGCAGGGCGTCATCGGCATGAAGAAGGAGGAGCTGGTCGACCTGCTCGCCGAGCATCTGGGCATCGAGAAGCCCCACAAGCACGTGGCCGCCGGCCTGGGCAAGCGCCGGATCAAGGCGACGATCCGCGAACTGAAGGTCAAGCGGCAGGAGGCCCTCGCCGCCGGCGACTCCGCGGAGCTGCGCCGGCAGCGGCGGCTGATCCACCGCCAGAAGCGCCGCCTGCGCCGGCTGATGCAGCTGGGCTGAGCCGACCGCGGCCGGACGGCGCTCAGCGGTCTTCGTCGGCCGCGGCGCCGTCCGGTCGCAGCACCACGCCCTGCCGGCTGCGCCCGTCGATCAGCACCGTCAGCGGGGCGGGCAGCGTGATCAGCCGCACCTTCTCCCCCACCTCTTCCGCCGGCTGCGCCGTCAGCCAACCCCAGTCCACCCGGCCGTGGCCGTGGGCCGAGTTCACCGTCAGGTAGCCCACCTGGAAATTGGTCAGGTTCTGGAAGAAGTGGGAGCCCTGGCTGGGCGTGACCTTGAAGTCGGCCAGGTCCGTCTCGACAATGACCTGGGCGCCGGAGATCTGGTCCCAGCGCACGGGGATGCCCAGCCAGCGGTCGGCCGAGCCCCAGCGGCCGGGGCCGATCAGCAGGTAGGGCCGCGACTGCTTGACCAGCCGGCGGTTGACCAGGCCGATCACGTCGGCGATCTCCCGGGTCCGCCCGCGATCGAAAGCCTCCGGCGGCACGAGCAGGACGTCCAGCAGCCCGTCGATGCGGCCGTTGCCCAGGGCCGTATCGGTGACCACCAGCGCCGACTCGTCCGCCAGCAGCTCCGGCGGGATCTCCGGCGCCTCGTGGCCCGCGGCCAGGGGCCGGATCTGCAGGAAGCCGAACTGGTGGGGCGTGGCGCGGCCGTCCCCCAGGACCACGGCGAACTCGATCTCGACCTCGGCGCTCATGGTGCGCCGCCCCAGCTCCAGCAGCAGCTTCAGGATGTCCGCCAGGGGGAAGATGTCCGACTTCAGCACGTGGGCGAAGGAGACCAGGCGCGTGCCCTGGCGCCCGATCCCGTCGTAGATGGCGTCGTTCTGGGGCGAGTAGACCGAGCCCACCGCGTCCAGGGTGCCGTGGCGCTCGGCGTCCTCCAGGTCCAGCAGCGCCAGGTTGAAGTCGTCGGCGGCCACCGGGTAGCGGTCGGCGTCGCTGACGTCCACGGCGAAGAACTGCCGCTGGCTGTTGTCCAGCCAGTCCTGCGTGGTGCCGAACTGGGGCAGCACCGCGGGCCGGGCCGGGCTGAAGCGCAGGGCCTTGCCGCCCTCGGCGACCATGCGCCCCAGGCCCAGGGCCACGGTGACGACGCCGTCCCCGGTCTGCATGCCCTGGCCGGGGTAGAAGTTGCACGAGTGGGCCACGCCCGCGAAGTGGGGGCAGTCGTACGTCTCGTAACGCTGGCCGACCATCTGCTGGATGATGACGGCCATCTTCTCCTCTTCGATCCGGTTGCTGGTGGCCTCGATGTAGCTCTTGGCCCCCCGCGAGTAGGACGAGGCGTAGACCAGCTTGATGGCGTCGCAGAGCTGGTCCAGGCGCACCTTCAGGTCCGCGTGGCTGTTGGGCAGCATGTAGGTGGCGTAGACCCCGGCGAAGGGCTGGAACTGGCTGTCTTCCAACAGGCTGGACGAGCGCACGGCCAGGGGGTAGCGCACCTGGTCCAGGAAGGCCTCCAGGTCGGCGTAGATGCCCTCGGGCAGCTTGACCTCCAAAAAACGCGCGTTGATGGCCGCGTCGTCGGCATCGCCCAGGACGAAGTCGCGCAGGGTCTCATCGCGCATGAAGGTGTCGAAGACGTCGGTGCCGACGACCGCCGTGGGCGGCACCTGGATGATGACCCCCGCGAAGCGGTTGGAGATGCCGTAGCGGTGCAGCACCGAGTTCATGAAGGCCAGGCCGCGCCCCTTGCCCCCCAGGGAGCCGCCGCCGATGCGCAGGAACTTGCTGCTGCCGTCGAAGTGGCGGCGGGAGAAG
>JBHEPC010000440.1:0-15251 GCA_046260475.1 Candidatus Krumholzibacteriia bacterium
CGGCCTGGGCGGCTGGGCCCTGGGCTCGCTGGCCTGCTTCTGGTTCTGGTCCCTGTTCCACCTGGCCGTGCGCATGCAGCTGCACTTCCTGCGGCTGCGTCCCAAGCTGGCGATCAGCGCCGTCCTGATCGGGTTCGTGCCGCTGGTGCTGGTGGCCCTGCTGGCGGCCATGATGCTGCACACGGTGCTCGGCGGGGCGCGGGCCAGCCGGGCGACGGCCACCCTCGAGTCCTGGCGCGCGGTCACCGCCGCGGGCAGCGACCTGGCGCCCGCCCTGTTCGACACGGTCTTCGCCTGGCCGCAGCCGGCCCGGGCGCCGGCCGGGGCGACGGTCGTGCCGGCGCCGGCCTGGGTGCCCGACCTGGCCCGGCGGCTGTCCGCGGCCCCGGGGGAAGCCGCGGCGGCATCCCGGGACACAACGGCCTGGTTCGCCGCCGGCGGGGACCTGTGGCTGATGCGCTGGCGCGGCGTCGGCGGCCCGGACGCGGTCGCCGAGGCCTGGCTGCTGGGGCAGCGTCCCTTGACGGAGCTTTCGCGCCTGCTGCGGTGCGGGGTGATGCTGGGGGCCATCGGGCAGTCCGGCGATGGGGGCACGGTGGCCATCGGCGAGCGCGATCCGGTCCGGGACCCGGCGTTCACCGGCCGCCGCGCCATGTACCGCGACGTGGCGGACGAGCCCTCCTTCTGGTCGGAGTGGCGCTACTTCGGCGGCAACCTGGTGGAGGTGCTGCGCCTGGGCGACGGGCGCCTCGACGACGCGAGGCTGTTCCTGACCCTGCGCTCGGGCTGGACCGACCTGCGGGGCGAGTTCCTCGAGGGCGAGGACAACGTGAACGTGGCGGTGGTCATCGCCCTGGGCGTGGCGGCCTTCCTCTTCCTGGTCATCGAGATCTTCGCCCTGTTCTTCGGCGTGCGCATCACCGAGGGCATCATCGCCGCGGTCCGGGCCCTGGGCCGGGGCACGCACGCCGTCGCCGCGGGCGACCTGCAGACCCGCATCGAACTGCCCAACGAGGACGAGTTCGGCGACCTCGCCGCCAGCTTCAACGAGATGATCCGGGCGGTGGGGCAGGGCCGCGAGGACGCCCTGGCGCGGGAGCGCCTGACCCGCGAGCTGCAGACCGCCCGCGAGATCCAGGAGCGGCTGCTGCCCCACGAGGAGCCGCGCCTGACGGGCTTCGAGATCACCGGGGCCAGCATCCCCAGCCGCGAGATCGGCGGCGACTACTTCGACTTCATCCTGCGGCCGGACGACCGCGTCGGCATCGCCATCGGCGACGTCTCGGGCAAGGGCATGCCCGCGGCGCTGCTGATGTCCAACCTGCAGGCCAGCCTCCACGGCCAGGTGATCCACCCCAGCACCGTGGCCGAGGTGGTGGCGCGGGTGAACGACCTGCTGGTGGCTTCGACCGACCCGCACATGTTCGCCACCTTCTTCTACGGCGTGCTGGACACGCGGACCGGGGTGTTCGCCACCACCAACGCCGGCCACAACCAGCCCCTGGTGCTGCGCGCGGACGGCTCCGACTCCCTTCTGGGCGAGGGCGGCCTGCTGCTGGGCATGCTCCCGGACCAGTCCTACCGGCAGCAGGAGACGTCGCTCGAGCCCGGCGACGTGGTGGTGCTGTACACCGACGGCATCAGCGAGGCCCTGGGGCCGGGCGCGGATCTGGACGACGCGGAGGCCATGTTCGGCGAGGAGCGGCTGCTGGAGGTGGCGCGGCGCCACGCCCACCTGCCCGCCCTGGGCATCAAGGAGGCCATCCTGGCCGCCGTGGCCGAGCACACGTCCGGGGCCGAGCAGTCGGACGACATCACGCTGGTGGTCATCCGCCGGCAGGACTAGGCAAAAGGGGTGGATCGGCGGGGCGCCGGCCGCTATCGTGGCCCGCAAGCCGCCGCGCAACCCGCCAACTCAGGAGCGTGACCATGCTGGACCTGCTCGAGAAGTCGCTGCCGGTGTTCATCCTCATCGTGGTCATCGGGATCGTCTTCTGGCGGCTGCCGTCGGTGGACGTGGGCCACGACAAGCGCTACTTGCGGCGCCGGGTCATGAACTGGCTGCCCCTGGGCCTGACCTACGCCCTGCTCTACATGGGGCGCTACAACCTGAAGGTCAGCCAGTACGCCTTCGAGGAGATCGCCGGGCCGGACGGCTCGCCCCTGATGGGCAACACGGGCTTCGGCATCGTCTTCATGGTGGGGACCATCGTCTACGGCGTCTCGTTCCTGATCAACGGGCCGCTGACCGACCGCCTGGGCGGGCGCTTCTCCATGCTGACGGGCACCATGGGCTCCACGGCGATGAACCTGCTGATGGGCCTGGCCACGCTCTCGCTGCTGCGCGACGGGCCGCTGTCCGGATACCTGGCCAACCACTTCATCCCGGTCTTCTCGGTGCTCTACGCCGTCAACATGTACTTCCAGAGCTTCGGCGCCGTGGCCATCGTCAAGGTCAACGCGCCCTGGTTCCACGTGCGCGAGCGGGGCGTGTTCGGCGCCATCTTCGGCATCCTGATCGCCCTGGGCATCTACTTCGCCTACGACGTGGGGGCGATGATCCTCGACGGCATGGGCCTGGCCTGGGTGTTCCTGATGCCGGCCATCCTGCTGGCGGTCTTCTGGGTGATCGACTGGTTCGTGGTGCGCAACACCCCGGGCGAGGCCGGGCTCACGGACTTCAACACCGGCGACGCCACCAGCGGCGACGAGGGCCCGCGCATGGGCGCCGTGAAGGTGTTCAAGATGATGCTCACCAACCCCATCATCCTGACCATCGCCGGGGTCGAGTTCTGCAGCGGCTTCCTGCGCCAGGCCATCATGCAGTGGTACCCGTCCTTCGCCAAGCAGACCGACGGCGTGCTGGGCCTGCGCTCGGACTTCGTCTACGAGAACTGGGGCCTCTTGCTGTGCATCGCCGGCATCACCGGAGGCGTGTTCGCCGGGTTCATCAGCGACCACGTCTTCCAGTCGCGGCGCGGGCCGGTCGTGGGCTTCCTGTACGGCCTGATGCTGGCCGGGGCGGTGGTCCTGACCTTCACCTACACCACGCCGTTCGTGGGCTGGATGGTCGTGATCATGTCCATGGCGGTGATCGGCGTGCACGGCATGCTCTCGGGCACCGCGAGCATGGACTTCGGCGGGGCGAAGTACGCGGGCATCGCCGTGGGCATCATCGACGGCTTCGTCTATCTGGGCACGGGCATCATGTCGCTGACCTACGCCCTGGTGCTGCCCCAGGTGGAACTGGACGGGGCCGGCAACCTGGTCGGCGCGGCCACCAATCCGGCCAACTGGCGGGCCTGGCCCGTGGCCATGATCCCGGTGGCGGCGGTGGGCCTGATCCTGGCGTTGCGGCTGTGGAACGCCAAGCCCAAGCCGAAGGTCGCCGTCCGCTGATCCAAAGGGGAACCGTGAACTGTCTGCTGCCGGCCCTGGCGGCGGCGGCTGCCGCCTTGCTGGCGACCGCCGCCGCCGCCGCTTCCGGGGACGTCCCCGCGTCCACCGCCGCCGACTCGGCGGCCTTCGTCGTCGTCCAGGGCGACACCCTGTGGCTGGCCGCCCCGGTGGAGGTGCTCGGCTCGCGGGTGCCGGTGGCCCTGCCCGGAATCGTGCGGGGTGTGGCCCTGCTGGACGGGGACGAGCTGGCGTCCCGGCCCGCCCGCTCCCTGGCCGGGCTGCTGCAGGCCTTCCCCGCGGTGGTCGCCGGCCAGCGCCACCACGACGGCGCCCAGGCCGACCTCTCGATCCGCGGCTCGACCTTCGACCAGGTGCAGGTGCTCCTGGACGGCTTCGACATGTCCGACCCCCAGACCGGGCACCACCTGCTGGACCTGCCCCTGGGCACCCACGACGTGGACCGGCTGGAGGTGCTGCCGGGGCACGGCTCGGCCCTGTACGGATCCGGCGCCTTCGGCGGCACGGTCAACGTGGTGACCCGGCGGCCCGGCGAGCGCGCCGGCGGCGAGGTGGGCGTCCTGGGCGGGGGCGACCGCACCTGGGGCGACTGGGGCAGCGCCGTCACCGGCGGCGACGTGGTCTCGGCGCGGTTCTCCGCCGAGCGCTTCCGCACCGACGGCCACGACTTCGACCGGGACGACGGCACGACCGTCACGGGCGGCACCGATGCGGACCTGTGGTCGGCCACCGGCCGCGTGGTCGGCACCGGCGCGGCCGGTGAGGTCGACGCCTTCGTGGGCTTCGCCCACCGGGCCTTCGGAGCCCTGGACTTCTACGCGCCCTATCCGTCCTGGGAGCGCACCCGCACCTGGGCCGGCACCCTCAAGGTGAACCGCCGGGTCGGCGAGCGCCTGACCCTCGAGCCGCGCTTCTCCTTCCGCCGGCACGAGGACCGCTTCGTGCTGATCCGCAGCAGCCCCGACGCCTACACCAACGACCACGTCAGCGGTCGCTACGCCGGCGAGCTGCGCGGCCTGTTGGACCTGGGCGGCGGCCGCACCCTGGCCGCCGGGGTCGAGGGTGTGTACGAGGACATCGCCAGCAGCGGCGTGCGGGGTGGGGTGCGGGGCCCGGCCCTGGGCGACCATCTGCGCCGGCGGCTGTCGCTGTCGGCCGAGGTCGACGGCCACGGGGCGCCGCTGCGCTGGCAGCTGGGCGGACGGGTGGACCTGCGCTCGTCCCTGGACCCGCGGGTGTCGGTGACCGGCGCGGTCTCCCGGGACCTGGGCGGCCCGTTCACCGTGCGGGCCGGCGCCGGCAGCATCCACCGCGTGCCCACCTTCACCGACCTCTACTACGCCGACCCGGCGAACCTGGGCAACCCGGACCTGCGGCCCGAGCACGGCTGGGCCTGGGACGCCGGGCTGGAGGCGACCGGCGGCCCCTGGCAGGCCTCGGCCGTGTGGTTCGAGCGCCACGAGACCGACCTGATCGACTGGGCGCGGCCCGCCGGAGGCACCGTCTGGCAGGTGCTGAACGTGGCCGAGGGCACCGCCCGGGGCGTCGAGCTGGGCGCCGCCTGGCGCGGCTCCCGGGGCCACCGCCTGGCCGCCGGCTGGGCCCGGCTCGAGCGCACGACCTCGCTGCGGCCGGGGTACGAGGCCAAGTACGCCCTGCTGGTGCCCCGCCACAACCTGACCTGCAGCGGGACGGCGCTGCTGCCGGCGCGATTCACCGCGACGGTCGCGCTGCGCTACGTGGAGCGCAGCGGCGGGCCCGACGCCTTCCGGGTCGCGGGCGCCGTGGACGCGCGGCTGGACTGGACCTCGCCCGCCGGCTGGTTCGCCGCCCTGACGGGCACGAACCTCGGCGGGCGCCGGGTGATGGAGGTGCCGGGGGTGGTGCTGCCGGGGGCGCGCCTGACCGGTTCGGCGGGGCTGCGCTTCTAATTCGCGATCTTGACGAAGACGGCGTGTCCGTTGAGGTTCTGCAGGCAGAGACGATCGTCCCGACCCTCCTGTTCGTGCACCAGCTGGGCGACGCCCGCCGTGCTGGCGAAGCCGAAATCGTCGAACACCACCACGCCGCCGGTGGCCAGCCGCGGCCACACCCATTCCAGCACATCCCGGGCCGAGCGGTAGGCGTCCACGTCGATGTGGCAGAGGCGGAAGTTGCGGTCGGCGATCCGGTCGCCCGTGTCCTCGGGGAAGACGCCCTGCAGGATGCGCACGTTGCCCAGGCCCAGGCCTTCGACCAGGCGCTGCACCACGGGCAGGGCGGTGTCGGCGTGCTCGCCGCCGCGGTAGTTGCGGTCCTCGGCCCCGGTCTTGACCACGCCGGTGAAGGTGTCGCACAGGAAGATCTCCGCCTCCAGGCCCAGGAGCGCGGCCCGCCGCCCCAGCAGCGCGCCGGTGCCGCCGCGCCAGGTGCCGACCTCGAGCACGTCCCCCGGCACGCCGGCCACCTGGCCCAGCAGGTGCCACAGCTCCCAGCAGCGGTAGACGTCCACCAGGGTATGGGTGCGGACCGCGGCGTGGCAGGCCTGGAACTCCGCGTCCCGCAGCCAGGGGCTGTAGGTGGCCCAGGAGATGATGACCGAGTCCCGCGTCGGGTCCAGGCCCGGCTCGAGCAGCAGGCGGCGGCCCGTGAAGAGGGCCTGCGCGAAGAAGCGTCGGCCCCCGCGGGCGAGGGTCTTGCTGGCGCGGCGGATCATCGTGCCTCCCGGGTCAATGGCTGCCCCAGCGCTTCTCGCCCGCCGTCACCGCCACCGGCAGGGTGTTGCCCGGCGGCGGCAGCGGGCAGGTGGCGAAGTCGCTGAAGGCGCAGGGCGGGTTGGTGGACCGGTTGAAGTCGAGCACCACCGTGCCGTCGGCCGCCGGCGGGTCGGTCACAAGGAAGCGGCCCCCCGGGTAGGTCTGCGGGCCGTTGGTGGGGTCGGCGAAGACGAGGAACAGGTCTTCGCCGGGCGCGCCGGTGGGCACCAGGCGGCAAGCCCGGCCGTCGATGCTGAAGACCAGGGTGCCGGGGCTGGGCTCCTGGTCCATCTGGCCCAGCACGTTGGGCACGGCCACGGTGGGCGGGCCGGCTTCCAGGCGGGCGGTGATCCGCCAGCGGGGATCCACCGCGAAGCGCTCGATGCCGGTGAAGGTGCGCAGGGCCTCGGCGCGGGTGTCCTTGACCCGCAGGAAGAGCCGGCCGCCGCGGTCGATGACGTGCATGACGAGGGTGCCCACGGCCAGTTCGGTGGGGGCGCCGGCCGTGTCGGTGACGAGGTCCAGCTCGGCCACGGGGCCCGCGCCCGCATCCGCGTGGCGGCGCACGTCGACGCCCGGTTCGGCCAGGAAGCGCACCGCGCCGGCCGGCCCCACGTCCAGGCGGCCCACCCGGGGCGGCGCCTTCGGCACCAGGCGGGCGTCCGCGCCCTCGGCCGAGCCCACGGTGTTGGGCCCCTCGTGCAAGGGGTGCAGCCCCACCAGGGAAAGCCAGCCGGTGGGGGTGACGAGGCGGGCCACGCGTTCGGCGTGCCAGGCGTCGGTCTGCGCCACGTAGGCCGGGTCGGCGGGCTGCCCGCCGCCGCAGGCGGACAGGACCGCCGGCAGCAGGATGATCGCGGTCAGGCCCGTCGCGCGCATCGCCGTCCTCCGTGGCTAGGGTCGCCAGCCGCGCAGCGTCGTCAGCTCGCTGCCCGAGAGCTTGGCCTGGCCGTGCAGCAGCACGTAGATGGGCAGGGGCATCTGGCGCTTCTCGACGACCTCGAGGATCTCGGCGCCCAGCTTCGCCCGGCGCGCGCGGTCGTAGGCGCCCCAGTCGGAGAAGTTGAGCTCCTCGCGGCCTTTCTGCACGTCCCGGGCCACCAGGAAGGAGACCGGGGCGACCTTGGCGTACCAGGGCCAGCGCGTCTGGTTGGAATGGCAGTCGTAGCAGGACCGCTGCAGGATCTCCTTGACCGCGGGCGGGCCGGCGAAGTCGTTCAGGACCGGCGGATTCTCCCGCCCGACGGGCACGAACTGCAGGGCCACCAGCACCACGGCCACCACGAGGGCGAACTTCCTCATCACGCGTACCCCCATCCGACGGCTCTTCGCCGGTCAGCGGAAGATCTCGATGCTCCGCCAGGCCCCGGACCGGAACCGCCGCCACATGACCACGCCCTGGATCATGTAGCAGGCGGCGGCGCCCAGCCAGGCCGCCTGGACGTTGCCCCCCCGCGGCACGATCAGGTACCAGGTCAGGGGCGCGAACACGCCCCACATCACGACCAGGGTCACCAGCATGGTAAAGCGGGTGTCGCCCGCCCCCTGCAGGATGCCGCTGCTGAGCATGCGCACCCCGTCGAAGTACTGGAACACCGCCGCCACCGTGACCAGTCCGGCGCCCAGGGCCAGCACCGCCGGGTCGGGCGTGAACACGCGGAACAGATGCTCCCGCAGCAGGAGCATCGCACAGGCCAGGCTCAGGGAATAGTAGGAACCGAGCTTGTACACCTGCCGCCCGAAGTGGGCGGCCCGGTCCGGATCGCCCCGGCCGATGCAGTTGCCCACCAGCACGCCGGCCGCGGTGGTCAGGCCCCACAGGGGCATGAACGAGAACGAGAGCACCTGGATGGTGATCTGGCTCGCGGCCAGGGGGACGGCCCCGGTCGTGCCCACGAAGATCGTGAGCATGAGGAAGCCGCCCATGTCGATGAAGCCCTCCCAGGCGGCCGGCGCCCCGACGCGCACCATGTTGCGCACCGCCCGCAGTTCGGGCCGGCGCACCTTGTGCAGGGCGTAGCGGGCCCGCAGACGCGGCGTCAGGGCCCAGGCCGCCAGCACCGCGGCGTTGACGACGGTGCCGATGCTGGTCGCGATGGCCGCGCCCTTGACGCCCAGGGCCGGCACGGCCAGCCATTGCCGGCCGCCCAGGGCGAAGCCGTCCCAGCCGAAGATCAGCCACAGGTCCAGGACGATGTTCACCCCGTTGGCCACCAGGCCCGCCACCATGGGCACCATCACCTGCCGGCGGCCGCTGAAGAAGCCCATCAGCACGAAGGAGAGCTGGGTGAACACGGCGCTGGCGCTGCGCCACAGGATGTAGACGTAGGTCAGGTCCTGGACCGCGGCCGGGTTGCGGGTCCAGGGCAGGACCAGCCAGCTGGCCCAGCCCAGCGCCTGCAGCACCAGGCCCGTGGCCACGGCGATCCACACGCCCTGCCAGGTGTAGCGGGCCACCGCGTCCTCGTCCCCGCGGCCCCAGGCCTGGCTGACGAAGGTGCCGGTGATGCGGCTGAGGTTGTTGAACAGCGAGTAGGCCGCCCAGGTCAGCATGCCGCCCAGCCCGGCCGCGGCCAGGGCCGTGCTGTCGACCCGGCCCAGCAGGGCGGTGTCCACGGTCCACATCAGGGTCTGCGAAAGCATGGTCAGGATCGTGGGCAGGGCCAGGGCGAGGATCTCGCGGCCGTCGTGCACGCGCAGCCGTGCCCACGGCCCGGGCCGGGGGGCGGGCAGCGGGGGCGGCGGGACGCCGTGCGGCATGGCCTGGCTCCACGGCGGCGGTTGGCTTCCGCCGCGTCCGGGGACTACATTGAGGGGCGGCTCGCCGGATCCCGGCGACGAAAACGTCCGCCCGCCCGTACGGGCGGCAGCCGCGACCGGCACCAGGCCGGTCCAAGAAAGAGCACCACGTGACCGCGATTGTCCAGCACCAGACGGGGGACCCGGACAGCCTGGGCTAGGGAGGGACCGTTGCCGCGACCGCTGCCCCGGGCGTCGGGTCCTTTGGCCGGCGCCGTCATCGTCCCCGGTGACAAATCCGTCTCCCACCGCGCCGCCCTCTTTGCCCTGCTGGCGGACGGGCCCTGCCGCGCCCGCGGCTGGCTCGTCAGTGCCGACACCCTGGCCAGCCTCGACGCCGTCGCCGCCCTGGGCGCGGCCGTGGTCCGGGACGGCACCACGGTCGGGGTCGATGCGGCCGGCGCGCCCGCCGCGGCGCTGCGGGACGGCGATCGACCCGTGACGATCGACTGCCGCAACAGCGGCACCACCGCCCGCCTGCTGTGCGGCCTGCTGGCCGGCTGGCTGCCGCCCGGCGGCCCGGGGGTGGTGCTGGACGGGGACGCCTCGCTGCGCCGGCGGCCCATGGACCGCGTCGTGGCGCCCCTGCTGGCCATGGGCGCGCGCATCGCCTGGCTGGGCGAGACCGGCCGGCTGCCGCTGCACGTGCGTGGCGCCGCGCTGCAGGGCCGCACCCACGCGCTGCCGGTGCCCAGCGCCCAGCTCAAGTCGGCCCTGCTCCTGGCGGGCCTGCACGCGGACGGGTCCACGTCCATCGACGGCGGCGGCGGCAGCCGCGACCACACCGAGCGCCTGCTGGCGGCCATGGGGGCGGCGCCGCGCCCGGGGCCGGGGGACCGGCTGACGGTGACCGCCCGCCGCGGTCTTCTGCCCTACGACCTGGACGTGCCGGGCGACCCCTCGACCGCCGCCTTCTTCCAGGTGGCGGCGGCCCTGGTGCCGGGCTCGCGCCTGCGGGTGCCGGGCCAGTCCCTGGGCCACGGCCGCACCGGCGCCCTGGACGTGCTGCGGGCGGCCGGCGCCGAGGTGAGGGTGACGGCGGCGGTCGCGGACGATCCGGCGCGGGAGCCCATGGGCGACGTGACGGTGGCGGCGGGGGCCCTGCGGGCGTTCCGCATCGGCGAGGCCGAGGTGCCCGGGCTGGTGGACGAGCTGCCGGTGCTGGCGGTCCTGGCGACGCAGTGCGCGGGCACGACCGTGATCGACGGCGCCGCCGAGCTGCGGGTCAAGGAGAGCGACCGCATCGCCCTGATGGCGCAAGGCCTGCGCGCGCTGGGCGCCGACGTCGCCGAGCGGCCCGACGGCCTGGTGATCACCGGTCCGACGCCCCTGCGCGGCGGCCTGTCCGGCCGGCCGGTGGTGCAACAGACCGGCGGCGACCACCGCATCGCCATGGCCCTGGCCGTGGCCGCGTTGGTGGCCGCGGGCGAATCCGCACTGGACGATCCCGGTTGCGTGGCCGTATCCTTTCCCGAATTCTTCCCGACTCTCGCCGCGCTGCTTGCGGACTGAGCACCCGGCGCACGCCGCCGGCGGGAGCGGGCCCTGGAGACCGTCCGTTCGCTGGTGGAGGATCGCCGTTCGCGGCGGTTCCTGTCAGGACCACCCGGGCGAGCGGGCGGTTTCGAGGGTGGAACGACGGCGGCCGCACGCGCCGGAAAACGAACCCCCAGGCGGCGACGGGACGGCACGGCGATCATGAGCAACGGCTTCGCGAACCTGCTGGACGAGCTGAAATGGCGCGGGTTCTTCGCCCAGTGCACCGACGAGGACGGCCTCGCCGCGCGCCTGGCCGAGGGTCCGCTGACCGCCTACATCGGCTTCGATCCCACCGCCGACAGCCTGCACGTGGGCAGCCTCGTGCCCATCATGGGGCTGGTGCACCTGCAGCGCTGGGGGCACCGGCCGCTGGCCGTCGTCGGCGGTGCGACCGCCATGGTGGGCGATCCCAGCGGCAAGACCGAGCTGCGCGCGATGCTCACGCCCGCGGAGATCGACGCCAACCTGGCGGGGATCGGGGCCCAGCTGGCCCACTACGTGCGCTTCGGCGACGGCCCCGGCGACGGGCTGATGCTGGACAACGCCGACTGGCTGCGCGGCTACGGCTACATCGAGTTCCTGCGCGACGTGGGCCGCTTCTTCTCGGTCAACCAGATGCTGACCCGCGACTCGGTCAAGACGCGCCTGGAAAACGGCCTGTCCTTCATCGAGTTCAATTACATGATCCTGCAGGCCTATGACTTCCTGGTCCTGAACCGGGACCACGGCTGCGTGCTGCAGATGGGCGGCAACGACCAGTGGGGGAACATCTGCTCGGGCATCGACCTGTGCCGGCGCGTCAACCGCACCGAGGTCTTCGGCCTGACCTTCCCGCTGATCGCCACCGCGACCGGCGCCAAGATGGGCAAGACCGCCGCCGGCGCCGTCTGGCTGAGCGCTGCCCGCACCAGCCCCTACGACTTCTACCAGTACTGGGTCAACGTGGACGACCGGGACACCAGCCGCTTCCTGCGCATGTACACCCTTTTGCCCCGGGACGAGATCGAGCGCCTGGAGCGGCTCGAGGGCGCGGACGTCCGCCAGGCCAAGCAGGTGCTGGCCCGCGAGACGACCGCCCTGCTGCACGGGCCCGCGGCCGCGGACGAGGCGGCCCGCGCGGCGGCCGCGCTGTTCGGCGGCGGCACGGACGAGAGCGCCGTGCCCAGCAGCGAGCGGCCGGCGGCCGACCTGGACGGCCCGGGCCTGCCCCTGCTGGACGTCCTGGTCGAGTGCGGCCTGGTCGCCAGCAAGGGCGAGGCGCGCCGGCTGGTGCGCCAGGACGCGGTGAAGGTCAACGACCTGACCGTCGGCGAGGAGCTGCGCATGCTCACCGGGGACGACGTCCAGGACGGGCGCATCGCCCTGCAGGTGGGCAAGAAGCGGCACCACCACCTGCGCCTCGTCTAGAACCGGACCGGCCACCGGCCGGCGCGCCCGCGCGGTGAAAACTTCTCGCCAGATACGGATGTTCTTGTTATCTCATGGAGGCCTGCGGCGTGCCGCAGGCCTTTGCTCGCCACCAGCGGAAAGGACCACGCCATGATCACCCGACGCCCCCTGCAGCTGCTGCTGCTGGCGGTGCTGAGCTGCCTGACGGCGGCCGGCTGTGCCGCCGACGCCGATCCTGACTTCGCCGCGGCCGCGGCCCGCTCCCGCGAGATGGCCGAGGCGCTCCAGTCCTACAGCATCGAGGCCTCCATCGCGGTGGCCTCGGGCGTCACGGGCATGGGCTCGGCCATGACCATGGACGTCTCCCTGCGCTCGGCTGCGGTGTGGCCCGACCGCCTGGCCAACCGCCAGGAGGGCACGGGCTTCGTCGTGGATCTGGGCACGGGTGCGGACGGGGCCTGGCTCCACGTCGGCCAGCTGGGCGCCGCCTACGTGGGGCCCCCGGCCACCCTGACCCGGGACCTGGACGGGGCGGGCCAATTCGAGCTGTCGGCCGAGAAGGTCTACAACTTCTACGCCGGCCTGGCGGACTTCGTGCTGCCGGCCGAGCCCGTGGCCGCCGGTGAGCCCGCCGTCGAGACCCTTACCATCGACGGCCGCGAGATCCGCTGCCTGATCTTCACCATCCCCGCCGAGGAGGGCGAGGCCGCCGAGGGCGTCGTCCTGCGGGGCGAGGGGCAGGCCTGGTACGACCCGGCCTCGGGCCTGGTTCTGAAGTCGGTGCGGGAGATCCGCACCGTGCAGCAGGGCAACCCCATCAGCCAGACCCAGACCACCACCGTGGACCGCTTCACCCTGGACGAACCCGTGCCCGACGAGCGCTTCGTCTTCACGGTGCCGACCGGCACGCGCACGGTGGACGACCTGGACAAGCTGACCAACCCCGACTCGATGGCCGGGCAGCCGGCGCCGGACATCACGCTGACCCGCCTCGACGGCACGACGACCAGCATCAGCGACCTGCGCGGCCAGGTCGTGTTCCTGAACTTCTGGGCCACCTGGTGCCCGCCCTGCCGGATCGAGATGCCCCACATCCAGACCCTGTACGAGGAGCTGGGGCCGGCCGGCGAGGTGGCCTTCCTGGGCGCCAGCAGCGAGCCCAAGGCCACGGTGGAGGGCTTCCTGGCCAAGAACCCCTACACCTTCCCCATCGTGAGCGTCGGCGAGCAGGACGTGGCCGTCACCTACCGCACCCAGAGCATCCCGGCCATCTTCATCATCGACCGTGAGGGCGTGATCCGCGCCCACTTGGTGGGGGCCCAGAGCGAGGAGCAGATGCGCCGCGCCCTGGCTAAGGCGGGCATCGGCGGCTGACCGGCCGGCAGCCCGGGACGAGACGGCGACGGCCGGCGCATCACCTGCGCCGGCCGTCGTGTTCCCGGTCCCGTTCCCGGCAATCGCCCCGGCCGCTATTCGACCCGGTGCAGCTCGACCCTGCGGTTGCGGGCGCGGCCCTCGCTGGTGGCATTGTTGGCCATGGGGAAGTCCTCGCCGTAGCCCACGGCGGTGACGCGGCCGGGGGCGATGCCCCGCTGCACCAGCGCGTCGCGCACGGCGCTGGCTCGCCGCTGGGACAGGTCCAGGTTGGCCGCGCCGTCGCCGACCGCGTCGGTGTGCCCGCGGACCTCGATCTGCGCGCCGGGGCTGGCCGCGAGCGCGGCGGCCAGGGCGTCGATCCGGGGCAGGGAGAGGGCCGCCAGGCGGGCGCTGCCGGATTCGAAGGTGATGGCTTCCAGCACCACGGTCTGGCCGGGCACCGGCAGCACCGCTGGGGTCACGGCCGGGACGGGGGGCGCCGGCGCGGGCTCGGCCAGGACGCAGCCTTCAGCGTCGACACGGGCCCCGGGCGGGGTGTCGGGGCAGCGGTCGCGGTCGTCAGCGATGCCGTCGCCGTCGTTGTCCGGGTCGGGGCAACCGTCGTCGTCCCGGAAGCCGTCATGGTCCTCGGCCCCGTCGGGGCAGGCGTCGAGGGCGTCGACGATGCCGTCGCCGTCGTTGTCCGGGTCGGGGCAACCGTCGTCGTCCTGGAAGCCGTCATGGTCCTCGGCCTCGTCGGGGCAGGCGTCGCTGGCGTCGGGGATGCCGTCGCCGTCGTTGTCCGGGTCGGGGCAGCCGTCGTCGTCGCGGAAGCCGTCCAGGTCCTCGGGCAGGTCGGGGCAGCCGTCGTGGCGGTCGGGGATCCCGTCCCGGTCGCGGTCGCCGCGGCCGGACCACCAGGTCACGCCCACGAAGGCCTCGGCGCTGGAAGTGTTGGCGTCCACGTGGTCCGGCCCCCACAGGGAGCTGAGGCCCACGTTGTCCTCGCTGTTGGCGGGGATGGCGTGCAGGCGGCCCCCCACGGACAGGGTCCAGCGCGGCGAGAGCACGACGTCGACCCCCAACTCGAGGCCCAGGACCAGGTCCGTGCCCTCGAGGATGGCCTGGTCGCCGTTGTCGTCGTAGCCGAGGACCGCATCGCCGGAGGGGAAGAGGCCGGCGTCCTGGCCGGTCTTGTCCACGACCTTCCAGCGGGAGAGGCCGATCCCCGCGCCGACGAAGGGCTGCAGGGTCGCGGCAGGGGCGAATCGCCGCTGCAGCCGGACCATGGGCTGCATGGTGGGCGTGTAGAGGGGGGCGCCGGCGCTGCCGGACCAGCCCACGTCGTCCCCGTCGGGCGTGCCGCGGCCGGGCCGCACGTAGCCGTAGCGCAGCGCGAGCTGCAGGGTCCAGGCCGGGGTGAGGCCGCGGCTGACGGACACGGCGCCGAACTGGTCGACGGTGCTGTCGTCGCGCTCGCCCCCGGTCAGCTTCCAGAAGCCGCTTTCGAGGCCCAGACCCCACCGGCCCGCGTGGCCGTCCGGATCGCGGTCGGCGGCGGCGCCCTGGGCAGGAGACAGGACCAACGCCGCGGCGCAGGCCGCGGCGGCCATCAGGCGGGGAATCGGCAGGAATGCACGCATGGCTGTCCTTCGTGAACTGCGGGACGGTCGGGTCGGCGCCACGCCCGGGGCAAAGTCGTCGTCACGGCTGCACCTGCGGCCGCACGGGAATGCTAGGTGCGGGGGCGGGGAAGCGCAAGCCGCGAGCGCCCGCGAGGGCCGCGTGGTTGCGCCCGGGGCGCGGGTGCCCGATACTCAGTCGGGGCGGCGCGAGGCGCTGCTGGAGACCTTTCTCGCCGGAAAGGGACGGGCTCGGTGGAACGCTGGCAGGATCTGGCCGACGCCGTGATCGACGAGGACCGCAGGCTTCGGCGGCTGCTGACGGCGTGCCCGGCCGCCGTGCGCGAACAGCAGGGGCCGGACGGGGTGCTGTCGTTCAAGGAGGCCCTCGCGC
>JBHEPC010000108.1:0-9083 GCA_046260475.1 Candidatus Krumholzibacteriia bacterium
TCGTCCAGCAGGATCACGCTGTAGGGCTTGCGGCGCACCTTCTCGGTGAGCATGCCGCCCTCGTCGTAGCCCACGTAGCCCGGGGGCGCGCCGACCAGGCGCGACACCGAGTGCTTCTCCATGTACTCGGACATGTCGACCCGGACCAGCGCCGACTGGTCGCCGAACAGGAACTCGGTCAGGCGGCGGGCCACCTCGGTCTTGCCCACGCCGCTGGGGCCCAGGAAGATGAACGAGCCGATGGGCCGGCGCGGGTCGCGCAGGCCGGCGCGGTTGCGGCGGATGCAGCGGGAGACGGCCGCCACGGCGTCGTCCTGGCCGATGATCCACTTGCCCAGCTCCTGCTCCATGCGCAGGAGCTTGTTCGTCTCCTCCTCCTCGACCTCGGCCACGGGGATGCCCGTCATGTCGGCGATCACCCGGCAGACCAGCCGCTGGTCCACGGTCGCCTGCTCGTCGCTGGCGTCAGCCGTCCAGTCCTTCTTCAGCTCCTGGAGGCGCTTCTTAAGCTCCTTCTCCTCGTCGCGGAAGCCGGCCGCCTTCTCGAACTCCTGGGCCTGGATCGCCGCTTCCTTCTCGGCGATGACCTCCTCGATGCGCTTCTCGATGTCGCGCAGGTCCGGCGGCACCACGGCCATGCTCAGGCGGGCCCGGCTGCCGGCCTCGTCGATGATGTCGATGGCCTTGTCCGGGAGCGCGCGCCCGGAGATGTAGCGGTTCGAGAGGTAGACCGCGGCACGGATCGCGTCCTCGTCGTACGACACCTTGTGGTGGGACTCGTACTTGTCCTTCAGGCCGAAGAGGATCTCGACGGTCTCGGCCTCGCTGGGCGGGTTGACCATCACCGGCTGGAAGCGCCGCTCGAGCGCGCCGTCCTTCTCGATGAACTTGCGGTACTCGTCCATGGTCGTGGCGCCGACACACTGGATCTCGCCGCGGCTCAGCGCCGGCTTGAGCATGTTCGAGGCGTCGATGGCCCCCTCGGCGCCGCCGGCGCCGACGATGGTGTGCAACTCGTCGATGAAGAGGATCACGTCGGGGTTCTCGCGGATCTCCGCCATGATCTGCTTGAGGCGCTCCTCGAACTGGCCGCGGTACTTGGTGCCCGCGACCACGCTCGCGAGGTCGAGGGTGACGATCTCGCGGTCGCGCAGCAGCGCCGGCACGTTGCCCTCGACGATGCGGGTGGCGAAGCCCTCGACGATGGCCGTCTTGCCCACGCCCGGCTCGCCGATCAGCACCGGGTTGTTCTTCTTGCGGCGGCTGAGGATCTGGATGCAGCGGTCGATCTCGCGCTCGCGGCCGATAGTGGGGTCGAGCTTGCCCTCGCGGGCCATGTCGGTCATGTTGCGGCCGAACTGCTCGAGCACGCCCCCTTCCTTCTTCTTGGCCTGTTTGCGCTTGCGTGCCGGGTCGCGCACCTCGCCCTCGGCGGTCGTGCCCAGGGCCTTCATCACCTCGCGTTTGATCTTCTCGTGGTCGGCGCCGAACTCCAGCAGCACCCGCGCGGCCACGCCCTCGCCCTCGCGGATCAGGGCCAGCAGCAGGTGCTCGGTGCCGACGTAGTTGTGGTTGTGCAGCCGCGCCTCGTCGATCGAGAGCTCGAGGACCTTCTTGGCCCGCGGCGTGAAGGGGATCTCGCCGATGGACACCGGGCCCATGGGCGCGGTGACCGAGTCCTCGATGGCCTTCTGCAGCCGGTCGAAGTCGACGTTGAGCCGCCGCAGCACGTTGGCCGCGACGCCCTCGCCCTCGCGGATGACACCCAGCAGCAGGTGTTCGGTCCCGATGTAGTCGTGCTGCAGCCGCCCCGCCTCGTCGCGGGCCAGGAACAGCACCTTGCGCACTCTCTGGGTGAAACGGTCGTTCATGCCGTAGCGCCTCCATTCGCCTGCGCGGGCGATGTCCGGAACCAATCCCCCGCCGCCGCCGATCCGGCAGCATGGCGCCAATATACTGGCACGACGGGCGCGGCGCTACCGCGCCCCGGGGACCGCGGTGCCGCTGCTGACCTGTTACATCGCTTGACGGCGCTGCGACTTGACCGCCAATCGGGGTCAGGCGCCCACAGCGGCCAGCAGCGCCCGCAAAAAGGCCGCCCGGGCCTCGCCCCGCTCGCGGCCGCCCAGGCTGCGGCCCGCCGTCAGGGCCAGGTGGCCGCTCTGGGCCCCCAGGGTGGCGCGGTTGAGCACCGCCGCCGGCGGGCCCGGCAGCACCCCCTGGTCCACCCCCAGGCGCACGCTGGACAGGCGATCCCAGGTCTCCTGGCCCGAGATCAGGCGGGCCGACCGGAGGGTCGCCAGGCTGCGCCAGGCCATGTCCTCCAGGCCCAGCGGGTCGCGGTCGAAGAGCTGCTCCCGGGCCAGCCGCTCGTAGGTGGCGATCTTCAGCACGTTGGTGCGGAAGTCCTCGGCCACCTCCTGCTCGGCCAGGCCCAGGCAGACCATGTTGGCCACCAGGAAGAGGGAGCCGCGTACCGTCGCCCCGTCGCCGGCCAGCCCGCGCACCGAGAACTGGAGCTGGCGCAGGGCGTTGAGCACCTTCTCGATCTCGTCCCCCAGGACCAGGCCCGGCAGGTGCAGCAGGGCCGAGATGCGCAGGCCCGTGCCCACGTTGGCCGGGCTGGCGGTCAGGTAGCCCAGGTCCTCGGCGAAGGCGGGCTCGATCTCCCTTTCGAGGTCCGCGTCCCAGGCCAGGGCGTCGGCCAGGGCTTCCTCCGGCGCCAGCCCCGCCCGCCAGGTCTGCAGGCGCAGGTGGTCCTCGTCCCCCACCTGGGCGGTGCGGCGCAGCCCGGGCCCCAGGACGAGGATGCGGCCGGCCGGGTCCTCGATCCGGCCCGGCCCCAGCAGTTGCAGCTCGTGCAGGCAGAGCAGCTCGTCGGGCGACAGGCCGGCCAGGTCCAGGCGCCGGGCCTCCTCCAGGCCGGGCAGGCGGCCCAGGACCGACGCCAGGTCCCCGGCCAGGCGTTCCCGCTCCCGCGGCGCGGCGCTGCCGGGAAACGGCTCGCCGGCGATGTTGCGGGCCAAACGCACCCGGGTCGCCAGCACGATCTCCGCCTGGGGGCCCTCGGCCGCCGCCCAGGCGGGCTCGGGCAGGGCCCCGTCCCGCAGCGGCCCGCTCACGGCTGCTCCGGCGGGCGGGACTCCAGCTCGCGGATGCGGTCGCGCAGGGCCGCGGCGGCCTCGAAGTCCTCCCGGGCGATGGCCTTCTCCAGGGCGACGCGGGTACGGGTGATCTCGCCCAGGCGGCTGGGCTCGGCGCCCCGCCGCACCGGCCGCTTGCCTACGTGGCTGACGTGGCGGTGGAAGCGGCCCAGGACCGGCAGCAGCATGGGCCGGAAGGTGGTGTAGCAGCGCGGGCAGCCCAGGCGGTTGGTGCGGCGGAAGCGGGCGGCGGTCCAGCCGCAGCCGGGGCAGGTGTCCGCGCCCGACGCCGCCAGGTCGCCGGCCAGCAGGGCGTCCAGGGGCTCGGGCCGGCCGCCCTGGGCGCCGGCCACCTCGCCGACGCAGGCCTCGCACAGCCACAGCGGCTCGCCCAGGGCGTCCTCGGGGTCGCGCCAGCGCACCTGCGCGGGGCGGCGGCCGCAGCGTTCGCAGTCCATGGCTCCTCCTTCAGGCGGGCCGCAGGCGTCCGGCCTCCAGCACAAGGATCCGGTCCGCCCGCGCGGCCAGGACCGGATCGTGGGTGACGATCACCAGGGCGGTGCCCTCGTCCCGGCGCAGGGCGAACAGCAGGTCGCCCAGCTGCGAGCCCTTGGCGTGGTCCAGGTTGCCGAAGGGTTCGTCCGCCAGCACGATGTCCGGGCGGTTCATGAACGCCCGCGCCACGGCCACCCGCTGCTGCTCGCCGCCGGACAGCTCCCCCGGCAGGTGGCCGGCCCGGGGCGTCAGCCCCATGGCCTCGAGCAGGCGGTCGGCGCGGTCGCGGTCGGCGCCCGTGACCTTTCGCCGGGCCTGCACGGGCAGCAACAGGTTCTCGCGGGCCGTGAAATCCGGCAACAGGAAATGGAACTGGAAGACGAAGCCCACGCCGGCCGTGCGCCAGACGGACATGGCCCGGGGATCGGCCAGGTCCAGCACCCGGTCCCGGTGGCGGACCGTGCCGCGGTCGGGCCAGTCCAGGCCGCCGACGATGTTCAGCAGCGTGCTCTTGCCCGAGCCGCTGGGGCCCATGACGGCCACCGCCTCGCCCTCGTCCAGCTGCAGGTCGCAACCCCGCAGCACCTCCACGGGGCCGTCGTGCCGCGGGTAGCTCTTGTCGATGCCGGTCGCTGCGAGCAGGAGGGCCAAAGGGGCCGCCTTTCCCCGGCCGGGGCCGGGCTCAGGTGTAGCGGATGATCTCCATGGGCTTGAGGTTCGAGGCCTCCCAGCTGGGCCACAGGCCCGCCAGCAGGGCGATCGCGAGGGTCATGCCGGCCACCAGCCAGAAATCGCCCCACTGCAGCTGCGCCGGGACCGTCTCGACGAAGTAGACGTCCCCCGGCAGGGCGATGCCGTGGGCCTGCAGGAACCAGACGAAGCCCAGGCCCAGCGCGCTGCCCACCGTCGCCCCCACCAGGCCCAGCCAGGCGCCGGTCAGGAGGAAGATGCCCATGATGCGGTTGCGCGGCACGCCCATCGCCAGCAGGATGCCGATCTCCCGCCGCCGCTCGCCCACCATCATGGTCAGGATGCCGATGATGTTGAAGCCGGCGATGAGGATGATCATCCCCAGCAGCAGCACCATGATGATCTTCTCCAGCTTGATCCACTGGAAGAGGTTCGCGTTCAGGGCCATCCAGTCGGTGGCGTAGAACTCGCGGCCCAGCGCCTGCTCCAGGCGCGCGGCAGCAAGGTCGGCGCGCATCAGGTCGCGCACCTTGACCCCGATCAGGGTCGCCCCCCCGGGCGGGAAGCCGAAGACGGCGCGGGCGTCCCGCAGGCCCATGTACAGGAAACGGCTGTCGAACTCGTACATGCCGGTGTCGAAGTAGCCGGTCACGACGCAGCGTATGCTTTCGGAGCGCAGGTCCTGCGGGTCGAGGTCGCCCCGTGGCGCGGTCACCACAACCGTGTCGCCGATCGCGGCGTAGAGGGCGTTGGCCAACTCGGCCCCCAGGATCACCCGCGGCACCATGCCCCCGTCCAGGGACGCCAGCACCGCCGGGTCCGGCAGGAGGTAGCGGCTCAGAGGCTGCACCGTGTCCACGAGGTCCGGCTCGATGCCCCAGACCACGACGCCGCGGTGGCGCATGGCGCCCTGGGCCAGGCGCGCCGAGACGATGGCCTCCTGGCGGATGAAGGGGGCCAGCCCCGTCACCTCCGGGTCCGCGCCGACCTGGTCGAGCACCGCCCCCAGGTCCCCGAAGCCCTCGGGCCGGCTGGTGATCACCGAGACCATGGGCATGTTCTCGACGAAGGTGCGGCGCATCTCGCTGTGGAAGCCGTTCATCACCGCCAGGGTGACGTTCAGCACGGCCACGCCGATGGTGATGCCCACGATGGCCGTCACGCTGCCGCGGCTCAGGAACCGGCTGTGGCGGCGGCTGCTTAGGTAGCGGCGGGCGATGGCCAGGGCGAAGCGCATGCTAGTCCGCCTCGGGCCGCAGGTGCGGGAAAAGCAGCACGTCGCGGATGTTGTTGCTGTCGGTAAGAAGCATGATCAGCCGGTCGATGCCCACGCCCAGGCCGCCCGTCGGCGGCATGCCCGCCTCCATGGCCTGCAGGAAATCCTCGTCCACGGGCTGGGCCTCGTCGTCGCCGGCGTCGGCCAGGGCGCGCTGGGCCTCGAAGCGGACCCGCTGCTCGCGCGGATCGTTCAGCTCGCTGAAGCTGTTGGCCAGCTCGAAGCCGGCGGTGAAGAGCTCGAAGCGCTCCACCAGGCCGGGCTCCCGGCGGTGGCCCTTGGCCAGGGGCGAGAGCTCCTGGGGGTGGTCCATGACGAAGGTCGGCTGCACCAGCTGCGGCTCGACGAGCTCGCTGAACAGCGCGTCGAGCATCTTGTCCCGGCCCATGCCCTGCTTCAGGGGCAGGCCGCGCCGCGTCAGCTCGGCCGCGATCTGCGCCGTCGACGCGGCCATCAGGTCGCGGCCGGTGGCCTCGGCCAGGGCGTCCATGAAGCGCACGCGCGCGAAGGGCTGCGTGAAGTCCAGCTCCGCGCCCTGGTACGTCAGCCGCCCCTCCTGCCCGAAGTTCACGGCCAGCCGGCGCAGCAGCCGCTCGGTCAGGTCCATCATGTCGGTGTAGTCCCAGTAGGCGGCGTAGCACTCGAGCATGGTGAACTCGGGGTTGTGGGTGCGGTCCATGCCCTCGTTGCGGAAGTCCTTGGCGATCTCGTAGACCCTCTCCAGGCCGCCCACGATCAGCCGCTTGAGGTACAGCTCGTCGGCGATGCGCAGGTACAGGGTCGTGTCCAGGGCGTTGTGGCGCGTCGTGAAGGGCCGGGCGGTCGCCCCGCCGTACAGGGGCTGCAGCACCGGCGTCTCCACCTCGAGGAAGCCCTCGTCGGCGAAGAAGGCGCGGATGTCGGTGATGACGGCGCTGCGCCGGCGGAAGCGGTCGCGGCTCTCCTGGTTCATGGCCAGGTCCAGGTGGCGCCGCCGGCTCTTCAGCTCCAGGCTCATCTCGTGGTACTTCTCCGGCAGCGGGCGGATGGCCTTGGCCAGGAAGGTGAAGTCGGTCACGTGGATCGTGAGCTCGCCGGTCTTCGTGCGGAACAGCGTGCCCTCCACGCCGATCCAGTCGCCGATGTCCATCAGCTTGTTCACCAGGCGGAAGCGCTCCTCGCCCAGGTCGTCGCGCTTGAAGTAGGCCTGCACCCGGCCGAGCTCGTCCTGCACCGGCGCGAACAGGGTCTTGCCGGTGCCGCGCTTGGCCATCAGGCGGCCGGCGAAGCGGACGGGCGTGCCCGCGGCGGCGAGGGCCTCCTCCTGGGCGCGCAGCTGGTCGCTGGCGTGGGTACGGTGGTAGGCGTAGGGGTAGGGTGCGGTGTGCCCCGCCAGCTCGGCCAGCTTCTCCAGGCGGCCCTCGATCAGCTTGCGCAGGTTCTCCGACTCCTGGACGGCGGCCGCCGCCGCGTCGGCGGGCGTCCCGTCCGGGCCGCGTTCCTCGTTGGTCACGTCGTTCGTCCTTCCGGCCGGCCGCCGCAGGTGCGGCCCGCCCGCGTCAGCCGGTCCTGTCCCTGGCCCCCGCCCAGCGCAGGTAGGCGTCGATGAAGCCGTCCAGGTCGCCGGCCAGCACGCCGGTGGCGTTGCCCGTCTCGTGGTCGGTGCGGTGGTCCTTGACCTTGGTGTACGGCTGCAGCACATAGGAGCGGATCTGGCTGCCCCAGGCGATCTCCATCTTCTCGGCCTCGAGGGCGTCGCGCTCCTTCTGCTTCTGCATCATGATCCGCTGGTAGAGCTTGGCCCGCAGCATGGTCATGGCGCTCTCGCGGTTGCGGTGCTGGCTGCGCTCGCTCTGGCAGGCCACGACGATGCCCGAGGGCTCGTGGGTGATGCGCACCGCGCTGTCGGTCTTGTTGACGTGCTGGCCGCCGGCGCCCTGGGCCCGGAAGGTGTCGGTGCGCAGGTCCGCCGGGTTGATCTCCACCTCCACGTCGTCCTCGACCAGGGGATAGACGAAGACCGAGGCGAAGGAGGTGTGGCGGCGGCTCTGGGCGTCGAAGGGCGAGATGCGCACCAGGCGGTGCACGCCCGACTCGCTCTTGAGCCAGCCGAAGGCGAAGGGGTGGTCGATCTCCAGCACCGCGGACTTGATGCCCGCCTCCTCCCCGGGCTGCAGGTCCAGCACCTGGCACTTCATCTCGCTCTGCTCGCAGAAGCGGGTGTACATGCGCACCAGCATCTCGGCCCAGTCCTGGCTCTCGGTGCCGCCGGCGCCGGGGTGGATCTCCAGCACGGCGCCGCGCTCGTCGTCCGGGGCCGAAAGCAGGAACTGGAAGTCGATCTTCTCGACCGCCTTCTGCAGCTGGCCGACCTGGGTGGCCACCTCCGCCGCCGCGGCCTGGTCCTGCTCCTCGTCCGCCAGCTCGGCCAGCACTTGGACGTCCTCCGCCAGGCGGGTCGCGCGGTCCAGGGGCTCGAGCCACTGCTGGACCGTCTGGACGCGCTTGACCACGCGCGTGGCCTGCTCCTGGTCGTTCCAGAAACCCGCACCCGCCTGCTGCTGCTGCAGGTCGGCGAGTTCGGCCTTCAGCCCGGCGTAGTCAAAGACCCTCCTTGAGGGTCTCCAGGCGCCCGGCGGCCTCGGCGATGCGGTCCAGCCATTCCTTCACGATTGCGGGTCTCCTTGCGGGGACGGCGCCCGGCGGGCGGGCCCGTGGTCGCGCCACAGGGCGTCCACGGCCCGCGCGAGGTCGGCGGGGGTGCCGTCGTTGACGATGATCCGGTCGGCCCGGCTCCAGAGCGCGTCCCAGGACGCTTGCGCGGCGATCCGGGCGGCGGCCGCGGCCTCGTCCAGGCCCCGCGCCGCGGCCAGGCGCCGCGCCCGCAGCGCGGCGGGCGCGTCCACCGCGACGACCAGATCCACGGGGGGCGGTGTCGGGAGCAGAAAATACACGGCCGCCTCCAGCACGGCAAGGGCATGCTCCCCCGCCGCGGCCAGCACGTCCAGCCTTTCCTGCATCAGGCGCGCCAGCGTCGGGTGCACGAGGGCGTCCAGGCGGGCCAGGGCCGCCGGGTCGGCGAAGACCAGCGGCCCCAGCCGGGACCGGTCCACCGCGCCGCCGGACAGGACCTCCGGCCCGAACGCGCGGCCGATCGCCGCGGCGATCCCCGGCCGGGCCAGCACCTCGTGGCCCAGGGCGTCCCCGTCGAGGATCGCCGCCCCCCGGGCCGCCAGCAGGGCGCCGACGGCCGACTTGCCGGCCCCGCTGGGCCCGGTCAGCGCCCAGCGCCTCACCCGTGGGCCTCCGCCCAATTGCGGCCCGTGTGCAGGCCGACCACCAGGGGCACCGACAGCTCCAGGGCGCCCGCCATGCCGTCGCGGACCAGGGCCGCGACCTCGTCCACCTCCGCCGCGGGCACCTCCAGCACCAGCTCGTCGTGGACCTGCAGCAGCAGCAGCGCCGCCAGGGAACGGCGGTCCAGCTCGCCCTGGATGCGC
>JBHEPC010000139.1:0-4500 GCA_046260475.1 Candidatus Krumholzibacteriia bacterium
GTGGTCAGGGGGGGATTGAGGTAGCGGGTGGTGGTCTGGTTGTCGAAGCCGGCCACAGCCACGTCGCCGGGCACCTGCAGGCCGGCCTCGCGCAGGGCGCTCAGCAGGCCGATGGCCATGTTGTCGTTGGCGGCGAAGACCGCCGTCGGCCGCGGCCGCCGCCCCAGGATCCGCCGGGCGGCGGCGTAGCCCGAGGACTCACGGAAGTCGCCGGGCACCACCTGGGCGGCGCCGGGATCCAGGCCGGCGTCCACCAGGGCCCGGCGGAAGCCGCGGGCGCGCTCCTCGGCGTCCCGGTTGCCCACGGGCCCGGCGATCATGGCCACCTCGCTGTGGCCCAGCCCCAGCAGATGGTCGGTCACCAACCGGGCTCCGCCGTAGTTGTCGACCGAGACCGACGAGCAGCCCGGCACCGCGACGCTGGGATTGAGCAGGACCACCGTGATGCGCCTGCGGATGCGTTCGACGGTCTCGATGGAGGCGGCGTCCGGGGCCATCATCAGCAGGCCGTCGATGCGGCCCAGCATGGCCCGGGCGGCCCCCAGCACGTCGTCGCTGCTGGCGTGGGAGCTGGAGAACAGCAATTGGTAGCGGCGCGCGTGCACCACGCTATCGATGCCGCGGATGATCTCCGAGTAGAACTCGCCGAACAGGTCCGGCAGCAGAACCCCGAAGGTGTGGCTCTGGTTGGTGGTGAGGCTGCGGGCGGCCCCGTTGGGCCAGTAGTCCAGGGCGGTGGCGGACTCCAGGACCCGCTGGGCGGTCTCGCCGCTGACCAGCGGGTTGTTGTTGAAGACCCGCGAGACGGTGGCGATGGAGACGTTGGCGGCGCGTGCGACGTCGCGGATGGTCGCCAAGACGAATCTCCCCGGAAAGGACCCGCGCGCCACGTCCCTGGGGCGCTGCGGGCCGGCCGAATCCGGCAACGGGCATTCCTCATCCGCTTTGCAATGTAAACGGTTACATATACCGGATTGCTTGTCAATCCCCTCTTTGACAAAATGGTGACCAACCCCTAATAATGCACAACTCGCCCGTGGCCGCAAGGCGGCAGGCCCCGGCCCAAAGGAGCCCCCCGATGCTTGATGCGGCGCATCCTCCCCGGTCCGGGGACCGGCCCGACGCCCCCGCGTCCGTGCCCGCCGCCATGCTCGCGGGGCCGGCCGATTCCTCTGGAAAACAATACACCACAATGGTTTGTGGCAACGGCGGCGGATCCCTGCTGGGACCCGTGGCCCTGGCCGGGTGGTCAGGAACCTGGCACCCGACCGGCGGCGGGTTCACCCTCTGGCTGCGGGACCGGGACGACGGCCGGTTCGCAGCCCTGGGCGACCCCGACGGTCCGGCCACCGCACCGTGGCGCCTGGAGCCCGGCCTGGCGACCCTGGCCGCCGGCGTCCTGGGCCTGCGCGCCGAACTGGTCGCCTGCGTGGCCGCGGACGGTCCGACCGAGCTGCGGCGCCTGACCCTGACCAACCCCGGCCCCGCGCCGCGGCGGGTCGAGGTGACCACCTGCGTCGAGGCGGTGCTCCACGACCCCCGCGCCCACGCCGCCCATCCGGTCTTCGCCAAGCTCTTCCTGCAGACCGAGCGGGACCCGGCCACGGGCGCCCTGCTGCTGCGCCGCCGTGCCCGCGATCCCCACGAACAGTGGCCCTGGCTGGTGCACGCCTGCCTGGACGGCGAGGCGTCGGGCTGGGAGACCGACCGGGCGCGCTTCCAGGGCCGCGGCCGGCCGCGGGGCCGTCCGGCCGCCCTGGCGACCCGCGACCCCCTGTCCGGCACCTGCGGCAACGTGCTGGACCCGGTGCTGAGCCTGCGCCGCGAGCTGACGCTGGCCCCGGGCGCCTCGGCCACCGTCACCTGGCTGCTGGGGGCCGCCGCCGACCGCGGCGCCGCCCTGGCCCTGGTGGCCGAGCGCGACGGGACCGCGACCATCGCCGCCGCCCGCACCGCCGGCGCCGACCGGCTGCAGCGCCTGGGCCTGGACTTCGCCCAGTACGCCTGGGCCCAGACCCTGGGCGCGGCGGCGCTGCTGGCCGACGCCGGGCTGCGCGCCCCTCGCCCCGCGCTGACCCCCGGACCGGAAACACCGTCCGCGCTGCTGTCCCGAGTGGGCCTGGATCCGCGGCTGCCTTTGGCCGTGCTGGACGCCGGGCGGGGCCGCGCGCACCTGCCCCGCCTGCGCCTGGCGGTGCGGGTGTGGCAGGAGCTGGGCCTGCCCCTGCAGCTGGCCGTCCTGGACGGCGACGGCGAGGAACCCGCGCCGGGCCTGGTGCCGATCCCGGCGGCCGCCCTGTCCGCGGCCGACCGCCTCCTCTTGACCGCGGCCGCGCGCCTGTTCGTGGCCGAGCATCTGCCCGCACCGGCCGCGCCGGCATCCCTGCCGCCGGACCTGCCCGCGCCCCCGGCCGCCCCGGCCGCGGCCCTGGCCCTGGGCAGCCACGGCTTCAGCGAGGACGGCGACGAGTACGTGATCCGCCTCGCCCGCGGCGCGGACGGCTTCCTGGCGCTGCCGCCCCAGCCCTGGGTCAACGTGATGGCCAACGAGGACTTCGGCTGCCTGGTGAGCGAGACCGGCGCCGGCGCCACCTGGGCGGCCAACAGCCGCGAACACCGCCTGACCCCCTGGCGCAACGACCCGGTGCGCGACCCCCACCAGGACGCGCTGCTGGTGCGGCCCCGGGACGGCGAGGTCTTCTCCTGCCTGCCGGGTCCCGAGCCTGGCGCCGGCGCCTACGAGCTGCGCCACGGCTTCGGCTACACCCGCTGCCGGTACACGGGCGGCGGCCTGCTCGTCGACACCCGCGTGTTCGTCGCCCGCGTCGAGCCGGTGCGCTGCGACCTGGTGCGGATCACCAACACCGGCGATCAGCCACGGCACCTGACCCTGGCGGCCTGGCGCACCCTGGTGCCGGGCGGCGACCCCGCCGACGACGGCCCCTTGGTGCAGGTCACCCCCGTGGCCGCCGGCCGCCTCCTGCTGGTGCGCAACCCGGCCGCGGGGATCTACGCCGGCCGGGTGGCCTTTGCCGCCGTCGTGGCCGGCCCCGGCTGCACGGCTGCCCGCGGGGCGGACACCGGGGCGGCGGGCCTGCCCCGGGTCGAGCAGGCGACCGACCTGGTCCTTGGCCCCGGCGAATCGGCGGCCGCGGCGTTCCTGCTGGGCGAGGCCGGCGACGAGGCCGCCGCCCGCGCCTTGGCAGCTTCGCTGGACACCATCGACGCCTGCGAGGCCGCCTGGCAGGAGGCCCGCGCCTTCTGGCGGGACGGCCTGGCCGGCCTGCAGGTCACCACGCCCGCGCCGGCCCTCGACCGCCTGGCCAACGGCTGGCTGGCCTACCAGACCCTCAGCTGCCGCATCCGCGGCCGCACGGCCTGCTACCAATCGGGCGGCGCCTACGGCTTCCGCGACCAACTGCAGGACGCCATGGCGCTGTTGCCCTACTGGCCGGAGCGGGTCCGCGAGCAGATCCTGATCCACGCCGCCCATCAGTTCGTCGAGGGCGACGTGCTGCACTGGTGGCATCCGCCCGGAGCCCGCGGCCTGCGCACCCGCTTCGCCGACGACCTGCTGTGGCTGCCCTACCTGACGGCCGAGTACGCGGCCACGACCGGCGATGCGGCGATCCTGGACGAGGTGGCGCCCTACCGCACGGCGCGGCTCCTGGAACCCGGCGAGGACGAGGCCTTCCTGGCCACCGCACCGGCCGACGAGCAGGGCCCCGTGTACGAGCACTGCTGCCGGGCCGTGGATCGCTCCCTGGCCACCGGCGCCCACGGCCTGCCCCTGTTCGGCACCGGCGACTGGAACGACGGCATGAACCGCGCCGGCCGCGAGGGCCGGGGCGAGAGCGTGTGGATGGGCTTCTTCCTGGTGGCGGTGATCGACGCCTTCGCCCCCTGGTGCGAGGCGCGCGGCGACGGCGAGCGCGCCGCCCGCTACCGCGGGCACCGGGACGAGCTGGCTGCAGCCCTGAACGACGGCGGCTGGGACGGGGACTATTACCGGCGCGGCTACTACGACGACGGCGCGCCCCTGGGCACCCACCTCGCCCGCGAATGCCGCATCGACGGCCTGGTGCAGGCCTGGTCGGTGCTGTCCAAGGTAGCGCCGCCGGAACGCGCGCGGCAGGCCCTGGACGCGATCGAGCGGCACCTGGTGGACGAGCGGCACGGCCTGATCCGCCTGTTGACCCCGCCCTTCGTGGACACCCCCCACGACCCGGGCTACATCAAGGGCTACGTCGCGGGAGTGAGGGAGAACGGCGGCCAGTACACCCACGCCGCCCTGTGGATGGTGCGGGCCATGGCCGAGGCCGGCCGGCGCGAGCGCGCCGCGCCGCTGCTGGAGATGCTCTGCCCGCTGACGCACACCGCGACGCCCGAGGGTTTGGCCCGCTACCAGGTCGAGCCCTACGTGGTGGCGGCCGACGTCTACGGCGCCCCGCCCCACGAGGGCCGCGGCGGCTGGACCTGGTACACCGGCTCGTCGGGCTG
>JBHEPC010000141.1:0-2902 GCA_046260475.1 Candidatus Krumholzibacteriia bacterium
CGACCGCACCGCCACGGGCATCCCCGTCACCGACGGCGAGGTGGACTTCGAGGACGCGATGATCGTCGCCATGAACCACGGCGTCCCCGCTGCCCCGGTGTCCGCGGGCGGCGAGGTCCGGCTGGCCTGGCGGCGCCCGGCGCCGGAGGTCTGGGTGCTGCACCTGGAGGAGGCCCATGCCTCCCTCAAGGGGCTGCGCGTCACGCTGGCGATGCCCGTCGGCGTCGACGCCCAGGTCGAGGGCGGCAGCCTGGCCGCGGCGCAGGCGGAGCCGGTGTTCGTCGCCAACGCCGCGCCTGACAGCGTCGACGCGGCGCTGGTGGTGCTGGGCGGGGGCGCGGTGTTCACGGGCGCCGGCGAGCTGCTGGTGATCACCCTTTCGAAGCCGGTCGAACTGCCCGCCCCCGCGGTCACCGCCCGGGCCGCGGACAACACGGACCTTGCCACGTTCTTCGCCCAGGTCAGCGGCGTGCCTGGCGCGCCGGTCGTGGCCTTCGGCCTGGACCAGAACAGCCCCAACCCGTTCAACCCGCGGACCACCATCCGCTTCTCCCTGCCCGAGGCGGGGCGGACCCGACTGGCCGTCTACGACATCCGCGGCCGCCGGGTGGCCCTGCTGGTCGACGACGACCTAGCCGCGGGCGCCCACGCCGTGGTCTGGGACGGCCGCGACGGGCGCGGGGCGCAGGCCGGGTCGGGGGTGTACCTGTACCGGCTGGAGGCGAGGGGGCAGGTGACGAGCCGGCGTATGACCCTCGTCAAGTAACCGGCCCGGGCTAGGCGTTCAGCCGCCAGATCGTGAAGTTCAGGGCCCAGGCGTACCCGACCCAGGCCAGGTAGGGCAGCAGCAGCATCGCCGCCAGCGGGTCGCGCTGGCGGAAGGCCAGCAGCGTGGCCAGGATGAGGCCCCACAGCAGCGTCAGTTCGACGAAGGCCGCGCCCAGGGCGTGGCGGCCGAAGAAGAGCCAGGACCAGGCGAAGTTCAGCACCAGTTGCATGAACCACAGCCCCAGGGCGATGCGGGCTCCCGCCAGGCCGTGGCGGTACCAGACCCGGAACGCGGCGTAGCCCATCAGCAGGTACAGGGCGGTCCAGACCACGGGAAACACCGCGTCCGGCGGCGTCCAAGCGGGCTTGGCCAAGGTCGCGTACCACGGGCCCGGGGTGAACCGCGAGCCACCGTAGCCGGCGCTCAGGGCCAGCCACAACCAGGCCACCAGGCCCAGGGGATACCGCCAACGCGTCATCGTCCGCCTTTCTCCCCGTCGCGAGGCAGGAACGTGCCGTCCAGGGTCATCAGGCCGCCGTGGGCGGCGCAGGCCAGGCACGAGTGCACCGGGACGACCGCCACCAGGTCGCCGGGCCGCAGGCCGCCAGCCACCTCCTCCCAGCGGTCCGCGGGCACCTGCACGATGCCGTGCTCCTGGGAAAGCTGCACCAGCGGGGCCTCGTCCAGGATGCGGCCCAGATCGCCGTCCGCGGCCGCGGCAAGGTAGCCGAAGACCGGCCCGGCCGCCGTCGCCAGGGACTCCTTGCTCAGGTGCACCGCGCCGCCCTGCAGGACCAGGCGGCCCCGGCCGGGATCGACCGCCAGGACCGGGCAGGCCACCGCGGCCGCCACCTGGGCGCCGCTGCACACGCCCCAGGCCCGCTGCATCAGGTCGAAGAAGACGAAATTGCCGGGGCGCACCTCGTCGACGCCGGCGAAGCTGGCCGCGGCGGTGCAGGTGGGCGTGTCCCCCACCGAAAGCTGCAGCGGGCGGCCGGTGGCGTCCCGGGCCGCGGCCAGGCGGCGGACCGTGGTGTCAAAGAGCGGGGCGAGCTCGTCCCGGGGCCTGCCGTAGCTGTGGCCGGCGTGGGTGAGCAGGCCGGCGAACGCGGCCGCCTCGGCCACGGCCTTCAGGCGGGGCCCATCGTCCCAGGGCACGCCCGAGCGCCCGTAGCCCGTGTCCACCTTCAGCCACAGGGGTGCCGTGTCCCCCACCAGGTGCCGCACCGCCCGGGCGGCCTCGGGGGTGTCCACCACCAGGCCCAGGGCGCCGCCCCGGTCGGCCAGCCGCCAGGCCAGCTCGGCGAGGAGGGGCAACTCGCGGGGGTTGACCAGAACGGCCAGCGTCAGGTCGTGCCAGCCGTCGCGGGCGAAGCGCTCGGCCATGGCCAGGGACGAGACGGTGGCGTGCCGCACCCCGGCGTCGCGGAACCAGCGGCCGACGCCCACGTTGTCGTGGGTCTTGAAGTGGGGGCGCAGGCGCACGCCGGACGCGGTCGCCTTGGCGGCCATGGCGGCGATGTTGGCCCGGGCGCGGGCCTCGTCCACCAGCATCGCGGGGCCGGTGACGGGCAGGCGGTCCAGCAGGCGGGCGGCGGCGGCGAGCAGGGGCATGGGTTGGGGCCTCTTTCCGGGACGGCCGCGGTGGGCGGCGGTCCCGCGATACTGTACCATGGCGCGGGGGCGGCGGCGGGCCGTTCCCACCGACCGGAGGTCCCACCGACCGGAGGAAGGTCATGGGCATCGAGATCGAACGCAAGTACCTGGTCACCGGCGACGCCTGGCGCGCCCTGGGCCCGGGCGTCCCCTACCGCCAGGGCTACCTCTGCACCGACCGCGAGCGGGTCGTGCGCGTGCGCACCATGGGCCAGAGGGCCGCGCTGACGGTCAAGGGCCTGCCGGTGGGCGCGACCCGGCCCGAGTTCGAATACCCCATCCCCGTGGACGACGCCCGCCGGCTCCTGGAGCTGTGCCTGCAGCCGATCATCGAGAAGACGCGCTACACGGTGCAGGCGGCGGGCCGCACCTGGGAGGTGGACGAGTTCCACGGCGCCAACGCCGGGCTCGTGGTGGCCGAGTGCGAGCTCGAGGCCGCGGATCAGCCGCTGCGCCTGCCCGCCTGGGTGGGCGAGG
>JBHEPC010000142.1:0-4146 GCA_046260475.1 Candidatus Krumholzibacteriia bacterium
GCCCTGGAGCGCCTGACCGTCCGCCGCTACCTGCTGGGCATGGTGGCCCAGGGCGTGTGGTGGGCCGGGTACATCCTGTTCCCCTTCGTGCTGGGCAAGTCCCTGGCGGCGCCGGGCTGGCTGGTCACCGTGTCGGTGACCATGGAGACGACGGCCATGCTGGCGGCCCTCTACTGGGGGCACCTGCTGGCCAAGGGCGGCCGGCGGCGCTGGCTGTTCTGGGGCGGGTTGGGCGGCCGGGTGGCCCTGCTGCTGATGCTGGCGGTGCGCACGCCGCTGCAGTTCGTGCTGCTGCTGGGGCCGGTCTACTTCTTCCTGGCGCTGATCTACCCCGCCCAGAACGGCATCCTGCAGGCCAACATCCGGGCCGAGCGGCGGGGCGCGGTCTTCGGCTGGGGGGCGCTGGTCTCGAACCTGACTGCCGCGGCCACCAGCGTGGTGGTGGGCCGCGTGCTGGACGCCGATCCGGCCAGCTTCGGCCAGGTGTACGCTGTGATCGGGCTGGTGGGGTTCCTGTACCCGCTGGCCCTGTCGCGGCTGCCGCGGCCCGGCCACGACCTGACCCCCGACCCGGCGGGGGTGTTCTTCACGGTGCCGCGCCTGCCCCTGGGCCCGATCCGCTGGGGCCGCCTGGCGGGCGCGCTGGTGCTGCCGTTCCGCGAGGCAGCGGCCACCTTCCGCCGCGACGGCGCCTACTTCTGGTACGAGATGAACTTCATGATCTACGGGACCTCGTTCCTGATGCTCGGCCCGGTGGTGCCGCTCTACTTCGTCAACGAGCTGGATCTCAGCTACCAGGCCATCAGCTCGGCGCGGGTGCTGATCGCCACCACCGGCGTGGCGCTGCTGAGTCCCCTGTCGGGAAGGCTGATGGACCGGCTGCACCCGGTCGGGCTGTCCACGATCTCCTACGCCACCCTCGCCGCCTTCCCGGCCATGCTGGCCCTGATCAGCGTGTTCTTCCCGGACCGGCCGGCGCTGGGGGCGTACCTGGCGTTCGCGGTCTACTCGCTGGGCATGGCCGGGGTGAACGTCACCTGGAACGTGGGGTCGATCTCCTTCGCGCCCGAGGGGCAGGGCGGCCACTACCAGGGGATCCACGTGGCGCTGGTGGGCATCCGCGGGCTCATCGGCCCGGCCCTGGGGTTCGGCGTGTTCCGGCTGCTCGGCTTCCAGGGGGTGTTCCTGGCGGCGGTCGTGATCTTCCTGGCGGCGTCGGGCAGCTCGGCGCTGCTCGGAAGGTGGATGGGGCGGCGGGCAGGGGCCTGAGCCCCTCGCCGCCGCCAGTCAAGCCCGCCGGGCGCGGGCCCGGCGCCGCAGCCACAGCACCACCAGCCAGGCGCCGCTGGCGGCCAGGAACCACGCCGCCGCCGCGCTGCCCACCAGCAGCGGATGGTTGAAGTCGTCCCGCGCCCGGTAGTCCATGATGTGCAGCATCCAGAACACGTCGAACACGCGCCACAGGGTGTTGCGCCGCGCGGCGACCTTGCCGGTGGCGGGGTCGACGTAGATGGTCGTGCGCCGGCCGTCGGCGAAATCCACGCGCCACAGCGGCGGGGTGCGGCCGCGGGTCTCGACCGAGGGTGCGGTCTGCAGGGCGACCATGGCGACCGGCGCGGTGCCGGAGTAGTCGCCTACGGCCACGGCGCGGGCCTCGTCCGCGGCGATGGCAGGCAGGCGCTCGCCCGTGGCGGCATCGACGACGACCAGCCCCGCGGCGGTGTCCAGCTGCCAGACCGGCCGGCCCAGGCGGCGGTCCAGCCGCGCCCCGACCAGTTCGGCGATGCCCAGGCGGTGGGCCGCCGCCAGCGGCGCCAGCAGGGTGTCGGCCGCCGTGAACGGCGCGTCCGCGGCCCTGACTGCGCGGTCTTCGCCGCGCACCTTGCCCAAGGGCAGGACGCTCATCACGAAGCCGCCGCTGAGCCAGAGGATCACCTGGATGCCGAGCGCCAGGCCCAGCCAGCGGTGGAACTTGACGACGAGGCGGGGCAGGCGCATGGGGGGAACCTTTCGTGGGCAAAGGGGGTCAAAATGGTCCCGGGGGGCGCGGGCCGCCACCAATGGGGCATGACGGATATCTTGGACATAATGGAATTTATGATCTACAGAATATCCGCGATGGCTGAGACGATGGGCAAGGGGCGGGCCCGTGGTCACCGGCCTGGCGCTCCTGCGCGAGACGCCCGACAAGGAGGCACCCCTATGAAAGTCCTCATCGCCATCAGCCTGCTCGCCGCCCTGACGCTCCCCGCGTCCGCCCAGGACCAAGGCCCCGCCGACGCCCTCTGGCCCCTGTACCAGCAGGGCGACCTCGACGCCGTGATCCGCCAGGGCAAGGAGCTGCTGATCAGCGGCGAAGAGACCGCCCAGGTGAACCTGGCCGTGGGCCGGGCCCTGGCCGACCAGGGGCAGTGGGCCGAGGCGGAGGTCTTCCTGCGCCGCGCCGCCGACCTGGACGCCACCGGCAAGTCCTGGGTCTACGCCTGGGCCTACGTGTACCTGGGCAACGCCGCCTGGACCCGGGGCGATGCCGACGCCGCCCGCCAGGCCTGGATCCTGGCCCGCGACGCCGACGCCACCCGCAACGCCACCCGGGCCGCACGGATGAACCTGGTCGGCCTGGGCCTGGACGAGAGCTTCGCGTCCTGGACCAGCTTCACCACCGACCACTTCGCCTTCCTGTTCTCGGACCGGCTCGTCGATCTGGACCGCGCCGCCTACGCCCGCGAGCACGAGGCGGCGTACGCGGCCATCAGCGCCTGGTTCGGCGGCGGGCCCGCGCAGCCCATCCGCTTCATCGTCTGGGCCGATCAGGAGGAGGCGACCGCCGCGGGGATGCCCGAGCTGGGCTTCGCCCGGCCCGAGCTGAACCTGGTCCATTGCCTGGCGCAGCAGACGGTGGGCCACGAGATGACCCACGTGATCGCCGTCGCGGCGCTGCAGCCCACGGTGCGCACCGGCCTGATCAACGAGGGCACGGCCGTCTACCACGACCAAACCGGCCGCGCCCGGCTGGCCACCGCCCGCCGCGCCCTGGCCGCGGCCACGACCGAGGCCGGCGGGCCGCTGCCCCCGGTCGCCCTGCGCGCCTTGTGGGACGACTGGTCCCTGCTGCCGGCCGCGGCGGCGTATCCGCTGGCGGGGGCCTGGGTCGAGCGGCTGGTGGAGAAAGGAGGGCAGGAGAAGTTCCTCGTGTTTTTCAAGGACCAGTCGCGGGAGCACGCGCGGCAGGTCTACGGAGCGGACCTGGAGGGGTGGATCGACGGGTTCGAGGCCGACCTGCGGGACTGAACCGGACCGCGTCCAAAAAGCCGGGCCCCGCCTCCCGAAGGAGACGGGGCCCGCTTTCGCAACGGTGCAGCGTTCCGCTACCGCACCAGCATCATCTTCCTTGAACCGACGACCTTGCCGTCCAGTTCCAGCCGCTGGAAGTAAGTGCCGCTGGTGACCGAGCGGCCCTGGTCGTCGCGGCCGTCCCAGCGGTAGGCGCCGTCGTAGCTGCCGGCGGTCAGCCGGGCGTCCACCAGCGTGCGCACCTGGCGGCCGCGCACGTCGTAGATGTCCAGGCGAGCGTGGCCGTCCCGGTCGAGGCTGAAGAACACCGCCGTCGACGGGTTGAACGGGTTGGGCACGTTGCCGCGCAGCTCGCTGAACAGGCCCGGCACCGGCGCCGCCGACACCAGGTCGTTGGCCAGGCCCGGGGTGCCGCGGTCGCCCGAGCCGAACACCGGACCGGTGTCGCCCCAGTTGGCGCCGTCGTCGTTGCTGCCCATGCCGTTCCACTGCATGGAGCGGCCGATGGGGTCGGGGAAGGTCAGGCCGTCGTCCCACACCACCTGGTCCACCAGCACGGCGGTGGCGGTCTCCAGGATCAGCTCGTCGTCGGCGTTGCCCAGGGCGATGCCCGCGTACTGGTAGAAGAGGGTCACGCCCTCGCCCGCCATGGCCAAAGCATTGTTGCCCAGCACCTTGTACTCGCCGGGGTTGATGACCAGGGGGCCGCCGGCGGCGATGACGTGGCTATCGAAGTCCACGTCGCGGATGGTCCAGCCGTTCATGTCGACGGCCACGGTGCCGGCGTTGTAGACCTCGAACCACTCGCCGTCGGCGTCGGCCAGGACGTAGGGGTTCTGCATGATCTCGGTG
>JBHEPC010000157.1:0-11361 GCA_046260475.1 Candidatus Krumholzibacteriia bacterium
GGGCTGAGCAACCAGTCCGGGCTGGGCCGCGGGCTGTTCGGTCCCGAGGCCCTGGCCGCGGTCATGGCGCGCCTCGACGCGCTGCTGGCGGCCGAGGGGGCCGCTTTCGACGCCTTCCACTACTGCCCCCACGCCCCCGCAGACAAGTGCGACTGCCGCAAACCGGCGCCGGGTCTGCTGCACGACGCGGCCGTCCGTGTCCCCTACGCTCCGCGGCGCAGCTGGATGGTGGGGGACAAGGTCAGCGACGTGGCCCTGGGCCGGGATGCCGGGCTGTCCGCCGTGCTGGTGCGCACGGGCTACGGGACGGCGTCCGCCGCCGAGGTGGCCGCCCGCTGGGTGGGGGACCGCCGCGTTCGGGAGGCGGCCGACCTGCCGGCGGCGGTGGACCTGATCCTCGCCGCGGCCAGACCGGAGGCGCCGTGAGCTGGAGCCTGGCCGGCCGGCCGTTGCGCCGGGTGCTGGTCACCCGGCTGCGCTATTTGGGCGACGTGGTCATGGCCACCGTCGTGGCCGACCTCCTGCGCCGGGGCGATCCCGGGCTCGAGGTGGGCTTCCTCTGCGAGGCCGCCTATGCCCCGGTGCTGGCCGGTCACCCGGCCGTGGACCGGGTGCACCGGCTGGGCGTGGCGCGGCGGGGCGCCGATGCGGCGGCGCGGACGGGCGCAGGCGCCGCGGACGGCGCGGCCCGCGGCACGGTGAAGATGGTGCGCGCGTTGCGGGCCTCGGGCTATGACCTGGCGGTGGACCTCCTCTGCAACCCCCGCAGCGCCTGGCTCCTGCGCCTGGCGGGCATCCCCCTGCGCATCGGCGGCACCGCCGGCAGCCGGCGGCATCTCTACACCCACATCCAGCCCAGCGCACGGGTCGAGGATCCCCGGCACGTTCTCGAACGGTGGGCCCCGGGCGGCCTGGGCGACCACGTCTGCCGGCTGGCGCCTCTGGTCCACGCGCCCTCCGGCCACGGCTTCCTGGATTGGCTCGAGGCCGACGGCGACGGCCCGGTCCTGCCGCGGCTGGCGGCGCCCTTGCCGTCGCCCTCCGCGGCGGCAGCCCTGGCGGCGGTGGGCGTCCCGGCCGGGGGGCCGTACATCGTCGCCGCGCCGGCTGCCACCTGGCCCGCCAAGGAGTGGCCGTCGGAGCATTGGCGGCGCCTGCTCGCGGCCGCCGCCGACCGCACGGGCCTGCCGCTGGTGACCCTGGTGCCGCCCGGACCGGGCCGCCGCTGGGCCGCCCTGCCCGGTGCCCTGCCCCCTCTGCCCCTGCCGGCGGTGCTGGCCCTGCTGCATGGGGCCCGGGCGGTGGTGAGCGTGGACGGCGGCGTCATGCACGCGGCAGTGGCCCTGGGGCGGCCGGTGCTGGCCCTGTTCGGACCCACCGACCCGGCAATCTGGTTCCCCTACGAGCGCGGCACCGCCAACCGTGTCCTGGCCACCCGCCCCGCCTGCCATCCCTGCGACCGCCACGCCTGCCCGGCGCACGAGTTCATCTGCCTGCCGCAGCTGACGCCGGCGGCGGTGGAGGCTGCGCTGGTCGCCCTGCTGGACCGCACCGCCGCCGGGACCGGGGGCGCGGCGTGACGCCGCCGCGCCGCATCCGGCGGATCCTGCTGATCCGGCGCCGCGCCTTGGGCGATGCCCTGGTCACCATGCCGGCGGTGCTCGCGGTGCACCGGGCCTGGCCCGAGGCAGCGGTGGATCTGGTGGTGGACCGGCCCTTCGCGCCCCTGCTGGAGGACCTGGCCGCGCCCCTGCGGGTGTTGGCCTGGCCGCCGCCGCCGGGGGTCTCCTGGCTGCGCCAGCTGCGGGCCGGCCGTTACGACCTGGTCATCGACTGGCTGGGCAACCCCCGCACAGCCATGTGGACGGCCCTCAGCGGTGCGCCGCTGCGGGTGGGCTACGACCTGCCCCGGCGGCGCTGGGCCTACAACGTGCTGGTGCCCCGCAACCGCGTCGGCGGGCGCGAGGTGCGGGCCTTCGCCGGCGAGGCCTTCCTGGATCCCCTGCGGGCGCTGGGCCTGGTGCCGGCGCCCTGGCGGCCGGGCTTTGCGCGGGGCCGCACCGGCGGCCTGGGCCGTGAGCTGGGGCCCACGTACCGCCGCTGGCGCCAGGACTGGGACCCGGCCCGGCGGCGGCCGGTGGCCGTGATCATGAGCGCCACCTGGCCGGCCAAGGCCTGGCCGGCGGCCCACGTGATCGCGCTGGTGGCACAGTTGGCGGCGGCAGGGCACGAACCCCTCGTAATCAGTGGGCCCGGGGACGGGGACCTGGAGGCCACCCTGCGTGCGGGCCTCGCCCCGGATCTCTTCGCGCCACCCACCACCCTGGGCGAGCTGGCGGACCTGCTGTCCTGCTGCCGGCTGCTGGTGGCCACCGACTGCGGGGCCCGGCACCTGGCCGCGGCCCTGGGCGTGCCGACGGTCACCCTCTTCGGCCCCACCGACCCGGGCGGCTGGAACCCGGCCAGCCCCGCGCACGTTTCCCTCAGGACGGGCGTGGAGTGCTCGCCCTGCAACCTGACCCGCTGCCCCGTGCCCGGCCATCCGTGCCTGGACGGCCTGGACCCCGCCACCGTGCTGGCGGCCGCCGAGCGGCTGTTGGCCGGGGCGGAGCCCGCAACCGGAAGGTGACCCATGCCGACGCCGCTCCGCCTCCTCGCCCTGGTCCTGCTGCTGGGCGGCCTGACGCCGCCGGGACCGGTCCCCGCCGCGGCCGCGGACGACGCCCCGGGGGCGGCCCCGGCCGCCGCGCCCACGGTCTTCGGCCCCGGCGAGAAGATGACCTTCTCCATCGACTACGGCATCATCAACGCCGGGGACGGCTCGCTGGAGGTGGTCGGGTTGGAGGAGTTCGCCGGCCGCACGGTCTACCGCATCGAGAGCAAGGCCAACAGCAACCGCTTCTTCTCGTCCGTGTACAAGGTGCGCGACAAGATCGAGACCTACATCGACGTCGAGCACCTGCACAGCCTCTACTTCCACAAGCGGCTGCGGGAGGGTGACTACCGCAAGACCGAGGAGATCACCTTCGACCACGAGGCGTGCAAGGCCGTCTACGCCGACGGCCGCACCTTCGACACCGAGCCCGGGGTGCAGGACGTGCTCTCGGCATTCTTCTACGTGCGCAACCTGGACCTGGCGCCCGGAAAGGTCTACAGTGTGCCCGCCCACGCCTCGCGCAAGACCTACGAGTTGAAGGTGGTCGTCCACGGCCGCGAACGGGTCAAGGTCAAGGCCGGCACCTTCGACTGCCTCGTGGTCGAACCCATGCTCGAGGGCGAGGGCCTGTTCAAACACGAGGGCAAGCTGACGATGTACATCACCGACGACGCGCAGCGGGTGCCGGTCCTGATCCGGACCAAGGTGCCGGTGGGCTCGATCGACGTGCAGCTGACGGAGTACCGGCCGGGCCGCCCCCTGGTGCCGCTGGTTCCCCGGCAGGGACCCTGAGCCGAAGGAACCGCCCCGATGCGCGACACCGTCGCCCGTCCCTTCGTTCCCCCCGCCGGCTGGCTGGGGCCCGCCGCGGGAGAGGCGCCCGGCCTCTCGGCCCCCTTCCTCGCCGCGGCCACTCTGCTGGGGGCGGTGCTGCGCCTGGCCGGCCTGACCCGCCAGTCCCTGTGGGTGGACGAGGCCATGACCTGGCAGGCGGTGCGGCCCGGCGCCGGGCTGCAGTTCCTGGAACAGGTGCGCGACTCGATCCAGGGCCCCCTCTACGCGGCCGTGGTCTGGCCGCTGGTCCGCCTGGGCGATCCGGAGCTGATGCTGCGCCTGCCCGCCGCCGTGGCGGGGGTCCTGACGGTGCCGCTGTTCGCGGCGGTGGCCGTCCGCCTGCTGGACCGGCGGGGCGCGCGGCTGGCGGTGCTGCTGGTGGCCATCAACCCCTTCCTGGTCTGGTACAGCCAGGAGGCGCGGGGCTACGCCTTCGCGGTGTTCTTCGGCGTGGCGATGGCGCTCGCCTTCCTGCGCATGCTGGAGCGGGGGCCCAACCGCGCCGACGGCGCGGCCTTCGCCCTGGCCTCGGCGGCGGCGGCCTGGAGCAACCTCTCGGGCATCTTCCTGTGGGCCGCCCTCGGCCTGACGCTCCTCGTCCGGCCGCCGCGCACGGGGCGGGCCTGGGCAGGGTGGGCTGTGGCCTTCGGGGTCGGCTTCCTGGCGATGGTGCCCTGGCTGCTGCAGGCGGCCGGCATCTGGGCCGTCGACCGCATCGTGCCCGGGGCGGCCACGGGCGAGGCGCTGCGGGGCGAGACCACCTTCGCCCCCCTGGCGCTGCCCTACACCCTGTTCACGTTCTTCTTCGGCTTCAGCTACGGGCCGTCCCTGCGGGAGTTGCACCAGCCGGAGCGGCTGCAGGCCGTGCGCGACGCCTGGCCGTGGCTCGCCGCCGGAGGCGTGCCCGTCCTGGTGGGTGCCGCGGCCGCGATGGGGGGCCTGCGCCGGCGCTGGCCGCTGCTGCTGTGGATCGTGGTGCCGGCGCTGGCGCTGCTCGTTTTGGCCCTGCGCAACGTCAAGCCCTGGAACCCCCGCTACCTGGCGGTGGCGGCGCCCTGGGCGCTGGCGCTGGTGGCGGCGGGGCTCGTGCGCCTGCCGCGGTGGCCGGGGACCGCGCTGACGGCCCTGCTGTGCGCGGCGACCCTCGTCTCGCTGGGCAACTCCTGGCTGTCCCCCCGCTACGCCAAGGAGGACCTGCGGGCGGCGGCGGCCTGGATCGCCGCGTCGGAGCGGCCGGACTGGCCGGTGCTGGTGCCGGAGGTGACCACCGCCTGGCGGTTCTATGGGCCGCCGGGACGCCCGGTCATCACGGCCTTCGGGGCCGGGCCGCTGGGCGACCCCGCCGACGCCGACGCTTTCGTCGCCGCGCGCCTGGCCGGGTTGGACGGCGCCTGGGTCGTGCTGGCGCGGGAATGGGCCTTCGACCCCAGGGGCCTGCTGGTTGCGGCCCTCGGGCGGGCGGGCACCGTGGCACCAGCGGCCGGGTTCGCGGGAGTCCGGGTGCTTGCCTGGCAGGCGGCGCCGTCCCGGGAGGCCGGCCGTGGCGGCTGAATGGTTCTACGGCAGCCGCGAGGGCTTCGACCGCTTCGTGGCGCCGGCCGCGGGCGCCGCGCGGGGCCCCGACCCCGTGGCCTACCGGGCGGCGAAGCGGGCCTTGGACGTGGCGGCCGCCCTGGTCGGTCTGGCCCTGCTGCTGCCCCTGTTCCCGTTCATCGTGCTGTTGATCAAGCTGGAGACGCCGGGCCCGGTGTTCTTCCGGCAGCAGCGGGTCGGGCGCCACGGGCGGATCTTCGCCTGCTACAAGTTCCGCTCCATGGCCACCGACGCGGAGGCGCGCAAGGCCAGCCTCGCCCACCTGAACGAGGCCACCGGCGCCGCCTTCAAGATCAAGGCCGACCCGCGCATCACCGGCGTGGGGCGCTTCCTGCGCCGCAGCAGCCTGGACGAGTTCCCCCAGCTGCTGAACGTGCTGCGCGGCGAGATGACCATCGTCGGGCCGCGCCCGCAGATCCCGGGCGAGGTGGCCGACTACACCCCGGCCCACGCCCTGCGCCTGCTGGTCCAGCCGGGCCTGACCTGCCTGTGGCAGGTCTCCGGGCGCAGCCACCTGGACTTCGAGGACTGGATGGCCCTGGACGCCGAGTACGTGCGCACCCGCAGCCTCGGCCGCGACCTGGGCATCCTGGCGCGCACTTTGCCGGCGGTGATCGAGCGCAAGGGGGCGTACTGAGCCGTGGCGCGGAGGACGCGATGATCCTGGGCCTGGGCACGGACGTGGTGGAGGTGGCGCGGATCGCGGGCCTGGTGGCCCGCCACGGCGCGCGTTTCCTGGACCGTTGCTTCCGGCCGGGGGAGCAGGAACTGGCCCGCCGCCGCGGACGCGGCGGCGCCGCCGCCCTGGCCGCGCGCTGGGCCGCGCGGGAGGCCTTCCTCAAGGCCCTCGGCGGTGACGTGCAGGGCATCCCCTACCGGGACATCGAGGTGGTGCGCGCGGCGACCGGCGCTCCCGCGCTGCGGCTGCACGGCCGGGCCGCCGCCGCCCTTGCCGCCCGGGGCGGCCGCCGCGTCCACGTGGCCCTGAGCCACGAGCGGGCCTACGCGGTGGCCACCGTGGTGATCGAGGACTGAGGGCGCGCGCCCTGGAATCCGGCGGTTTTTGCGCGGCCCGGAGGCCGTTCGAGCGGGCCAAACCCCTTGGCCGCGCCGGGTGCGTGTGCTAGATTCCCGTCTCCGGCGCCCGGACCGCGCGGGCGGTGCATCCTGGACCCCGAGGACGAGCTGCAGGCATGGATTTCGAGTTCCTGCTCATCGACGTCTTCACCGACCGGCCCTTCGGAGGCAGTCGGCTGAACCTGTTCCCGGACGGGGGCACGGTGCCGGCAGACCTCATGCAGAAGCTGGCCATGGAGATGGGTCCCGGGGAGACCGCATTCATCGTGCCGCCGCGCCGGCGGGGCGACGAGCGGTCGGGGCTGCGGGTCTTCACGCCGTCGGCGGAGATCCCCTTCGGGGGCCACTCGGTGCTCGGCGCGACCTTCGCCCTGGACCAGCTCGACCGCTGCGCCCGCGGCAGCGGCCGCTTCACCTGGGAGCTGGAGGCGGGCGACTACCAGGTGGTCGTCCGCGACGAGGAGCCGCTGCGCACCTACAGCCTGCTGCAGGACGCCCCGGTGTTCATGGGTCAGTATTTCCACCGGGGCAAGGTGGCGCGGGCCCTGGGCATCGACGAGGACGAGATCGCCATCACCGGCCTGCCCTGCGAGGTCATCTCCACGGGCCTGCCCATCCACATCGTGCCGGTGGCGTCCCTGGAGACGGTGCAGCGCATCACCCTGCGTCGGCGCGAGGCCGACGCCATCGCCCGGGACCTGGGCTTCGGCGACCTCTTCGTCTTCACCTGCGAAACGGTGAGTCCCGACGCCACGGTCCATTGCCGCATGTTCGCGCCGCACTTCGGCATCCCCGAGGACGCGGCCAGCGGCGCGGCCACCGGCGCGCTGGTGGCCTACCTGCTCAAGCACCGCCTGGTGAAGCTGGCGCCGCGGGTGCGCATCGTCAGCGAGCAGGGGCTCGAGCTGGGACGGCCCAGCCGCATCGTCGCCGAGGCGGACGTCGAGGGCGGCCGCGCCCGTGCCATCGAGGTGGGCGGCCACTGCGTCCTGGTGGGATCCGGGCGCATCGGCCTGCCGTGAACCGGCCGGGTGCGCCCGGGCCGCAGCAGCAGAGGAAGGACTCCCGATGAACGTCCCCGCCGGCCTGAGCACCGAGATGTGCGACATGATCATCCAGACCCTGCGCCAGGTGATGGGCCGGGAGCTGCCCGACAGCCGCATCCTCGAGCTGGACGAAAAGGACGAGTTCCCCGACGACGTGGTGCGCAAGCTGCTGTCGCCGGACGTGGGCATGCACCTGATCTTCCTGCCGGAAGACGTGGGCGGCCTGGGCGGCGGTGCCCGGGACATCTGCCGGGTCAGCGAGGAGATGGCGGCCATCGACCTGGGTCTGGCCACGTCGTTCCTGGCCATCTGCCTGGGCACCGACCCCATCCTGGTGGGCGGCACGCCCGCCCAGAAGGCGCACTGGCTGGGCCGCATCGCGGGCGAGGGCCTGATCGTCGCCTACGGCGTGACCGAGCCCGAGGCCGGCAGCAACGTGGCCGCGCTCAAGACCACGGCCGACCCCATCCTCGACGCGGCCGGGGCCGTCACCGGCTACCGCCTCAACGGGGCCAAACAGTTCATCACCAACGGCGGCGTGGCCGAGGTCTACACCATCCTGGCCAAGACTCCCGGCGGACCCTCCTTCTTCGTGGTGGAGCGGGACACGCCCGGACTGTCGGTGGGCCGCCACGAGGACAAGCACGGCATCCGCGCCTCCAACACCACGGGGGTGCTGATGGAGGACCTGGAGGTGCCGGCGGCGAACCTCATCGGCGGCGTCGAGGGCCAGGGCCTCAAGCAGGCCAACGCCGTGTTCGGCTACACGCGCCTGATGGTCGGCGCCTTCGGCCTGGGCGGCGGGCAGGCGCCCCTGCGCCGGGCGTTGGCCTACGCCGGGCAACGCGAGCAGTTCGGCGCGCCCCTGGTGGAGAAGGAGGGCTTCCTCTACAAACTCATCGTCGAGAACTGGGTGGACCTGGTCGCGGGCCGCGCCTACGTGGAGGAGACGGCCCTGCGCATCGACCGGGGCGAGACCGACCTGAACACCGAGGGCTCCATCGCCAAGTACTGGGCCACCGAAGCGGGCAACCGCGCCGCCGATGCCGCGATCCAGGCCCTGGGCGGCTACGGCTACACCCGCGAGTACATGGTCGAGAAGATGAGGCGCGACGTGCGCATCACCTCGATCTACGAGGGGACCAGCGAGATCCAGCAGAGCATCATCGCGATGTTCCGCTGGAAGGAGACCGTCCGCACCAAGGGCGGCTTCTACCGGGCGCTGGCCGACCGGCTGGACGCCCTGCACGCGGACAGTCCCGCCGCCGGCGCGGCCGTGGTCGCCGCCGCGGTGCGGGGCCTGAACGACGTGGTCCTGCACATGCACGAGCACAAGCTGACCCGCAGCCAGATCGTGATGTTCACCTTCGCCGACATGATGACGATCTGCGAGGTGGCGGCCGCCCTGGCCCACAAGGCGGCGCGCCTGGCCGCCGCAGGGCACGCCGACGCCGACGTGCACCTGGCCATGAGCCGGGTCTTCGCCCGCAAGGCCGCCCGCGCCGTCCAGGACGGGGCGGGCCGCTGCGCCGCCGGCCTGTGGGACGGCGTCGATCCGGCGGTCCCGGCCGCGGGCGAAAGGCTGCTGGCGGCGGTCAACGGGCGCCTGCCCCAGACCATGGTGGGCGGCCTGTGGCACGACATGGAACGGGTGGGCCGCCACCTGAAGACCCTGGACCGGGGCTGAGATGACCGCGGACCGCCATGACCGCATCCAGCAGTACCGGCGCCGCCTGGCCGCCGCGCCGGTGTCCGGGGTCTTCGTGCCCCTGGCGGACCTGCTGGCCCAGGCCGGGGAGGTGGACGAGGCGGTGAGCCTGCTGGAGGCGGGGCTGGCGCGCCGCCCGCGGTCCCTGCCCGCCCGGGTGGTCCTGGGCCGGATCCTGCTGGAGGCCGGCCGCACCGAGCGGGCGCGGGAGGTCTTGGGCGAGGCGCTGGCGTTCGACCCGGACAACCGCGAGGCCCGGCGCCTTTTGATGGAGGACTGCCGCCGCCGCGGCGACTGGGACGGGACGATGGCCCACCTGCTGGAGCTGGTGCGCATCGACCCGGGGGACGAGCGCTGGCCCGCCGCCCTGGCCGAGGCGCGCACCCGGGCCGACGGCGCCGCCGCCACGGGGCCGCAGGGGTTCGCCACCATGACCATGGTGGACATCTACGTGGCCCAGGGCTACCACGTCCGGGCCGCCGCCGCCCTGCGGCGCATCCTGGACGCGGACCCGGCGCGGGACGACGCCCGCCGGCGCCTGGCCGAGGTGGAGGCGGCGGCCGCGGCCCTGCCCCCGGGATCGTCGCCGGCCGAGCCCGGCGCGGCGGCGCCGGAGAGCCGGGAGGAACGCGCCCGCCGGCGGGACGAGCACAAGGCCCACTTCGGCCGCTGGATCGACCGCATCGCCCGTGACGGGGAGGAGGCCGCGCCGTGAAACCCCGCGTGTTCGTGCTGGGCGGGCCCAACCTGGGCCGCCTGGGCAACCGCGAGCCGGAGATCTACGGCTCGACCACCTGGGCCGAGCTGGGGCGCCTGTGCGCGGGCTGGGCGGACGAGCTGGGCCTGGATCTGGAGTTCCTGCAGACCGACGGCGAGGGCGAGTTGGTGGGCCTGATCCACCGTGCCGGCGACGAGGGCCAGGTGCTGGTGCTGAACGCCGCGGCCTACACCCACACCTCCGTGGCCGTGCGCGACGCCGTCGCCACCCTGGCCATCCCCGTGGTGGAGCTGCACATCAGCAACCCCGCGGCCCGCGAGCCCTTCCGCCGCACCAACCTGCTGGCGGACGTGGTCACCGCCTCGGTCTGCGGCTTCGGGGTCGCCGGCTACCGCCTCGCGCTGCAGGGCGCGTCCGCCCTCCTGGATCGGCCCTGAATTCGTTGCCAACGGTCGGTCCGCGTGTTATCAATGGGGCCGGTCCGACCGCCCGGAGGGGTTCCGGGCGCCAACGCGGGAGCGACGAACTTGGCCGATACCAGCGACTTCCGGACCGGCTTCACGCTGCGCTTCAAGAACCAGCTGTGGTCCATCACGGACTTCCAGCACGTGAAGCCGGGCAAGGGCGGTGCGTTCGTGCGCACCAAGCTCAAGAACATCATCAGCGGCAAGGTGGTCGAGGAGACCTTCCGGGCGGGGGAGAAGGTCGACGAGGTGCGCCTCGAGCGGCGCCCGTACCAGTTCCTCTACCCCGAGGGCGACGACTACGTGTTCATGAACACCGAGACCTACGAGCAGATCAACCTGCCCGAGGACACCCTCGGCGACGTGCCCCTGTACATCAAGGCCAGCGACACCTGCACCCTGCTCCTGCACGAGGGCAAGCCCCTGAGCGTGGAGCCCCCGCTGACCGTGGAGCTGGAGGTCGGCAAGACCGATCCGGGCGTGCGTGGCGACACCGCGCAGGGCGGCTCCAAGCCGGCCACCATGGAGACGGGCCTCGTGGTCCAGGTGCCCCTGTTCATCGAGGAGGGCGAGATCCTGAAGATCGACACGCGCACCGGGAAATACCTGGGCCGCGTCTGATCCGGCAGGCGCCCGGCCGCAGCGGAAAGGCCGACATGGATATCGAAAAGGTTCGCGAACTGGTCAAACTCGTGGAGGAGAGCGGCATCGAGGAACTCGAGGTCAGCCACGAGGACACCACCGTCCGCATCCAGAAGTCCGCCCACGCCTACCTGGCCGGGCCGGCCCAGCCGGCGTCCCAGCCGGCCCCGGCGCCCGCGGCGGGGTCCCTGCCCACCGCCGCCCCGGCGGCGGCCCCTGCGCCACAGGCCGACGCCGCCCGGGCCCGCTGGCGGGACGTTCGCTCGCCCATCGTGGGCACCTTCTACCGCTCCGCGTCGCCGACGGCCGCCTCCTTCGTCGAGGTGGGGGACCGGGTGGCCAAGGGCCAGACCCTCTGCATCATCGAGGCCATGAAGGTGATGAACGAGATCGAGGCCGAGTTCGGCGGCACGATCCGCGAGGTCCTCGCGGAGAACGCGACGCCGGTGGAGGCGGAGGCCGTCCTGTTCCTCGTCGATCCGGACTGAGCCGCGCCGCGGTCGACCCTGACGGGGCCCGGGCCGCCCACGGCGGTCCGGGCCCCGGCGCGTCCGGCGCGTCCGGCCCATCCGGCCCATCCGGCCCAATCCGGCCGGCCATCCCGTGGTCAAGCCCCCCGTGCG
>JBHEPC010000164.1:0-4642 GCA_046260475.1 Candidatus Krumholzibacteriia bacterium
GTCGATGGTGACGATGCAGCGGCCGACCGTGTCCAGGTCGACCGCACCGCCGATCACCTCCGCCGCCGGCACCACGGCGAAGCCCGCCCGGGCCAGCTCCTGCAGGGTGTTGGCGTTGCGCCCGTAGCCGACCACCTGCCCCGGTCCCAGGGCGAAGACGTTGGCCCCGCTGTGCCACTGCTCCCGCTCCTGCAGCCAGCGGTCGTCGCGGCCGCCGCAGTAGACCGGCTCCAACTCCAGCCCCAGCCTGGCCAGGCCCGCCAGCAGGGTGCCCTGCTCGGTGATCGAGACCACGCTGCCCGCCTCCACGTGGATGTGCACCACGTCGAAGTGGTGGGTCTGCAGGACCACCGGCTCGTAGACCAGGCACAGGTGCCGGTCCAGCAGGGTGAACACCATGTCCAGGTGGATGAAGGACTCGGGGGTCTTCGGCAGCTCCTGCACCAGGATGTGCTGGGTGCCGCCCTGCTCCCGGAAACGGTCGATGAGGTAGTCGACGGCCTTGGCGGTGGTGCGGGCGCCGATGCCCACGATCAGGATCCCCGGGGCCGCCACCAGCACGTCGCCGCCCTCGATGGTCAGGCCGGGGTCCGGGCCCGCCAGCCGGGCCGGGTTGACGGTGGTCGCCTCGAGCCCGGGGTGGTAGTCGAAGATCGCCTCCATGATGCGGGCCTCGCGCCCCCGCACGGTGCTGGCCATGGCGGCGATCAGCACGCTGTCGCCCACCGTTGCGGCCGCGTCCCGGGTGAAGAAGAAGTTGTGCAGCGGCGGCAGCGAGTAGCGGTCCGCGCTGAGGAAGCGCGACAGGTTGTCCCGGGTCAAAGGAACGCCCTCGATGAGCAGGCGCGCCAGGTCGGCCGGTTCCCGGGCCAGCAGGTCGTCCACCAGCTGGGGCGCCCCTTCGGCGTCGCAGATGCGGCGGACCAGGCCCCCGCGGACCCGGTCGTTGCCCAGGATGTCCTCCAGCAGCTCGCGCACCTGGAAGACCCGGGCGCGGCGCCCCAGCACCCCCCGCAGCTGGGCGTACTCCTGCCGGGCCACCTCCAGGTTCAGGATGTCGCTGTAGAGGGCGCGTTCGGCCGTCTCGGGGGTCATGTTGGCGACCTCCTGGCCCGGTTCGTGCATGACGACGCCGGTCAGGCGGCCGATCTCGGACCCCACCCGGACCTTGAACTTGTCGGGCATCATGACCTCCGGTCACGCGGTGGGCCCGCGGCAGGGGTGCCGGGGCGGGCGGCCGGTCCAGCATAGACCCGCCCGTCGGGGGCGGCAACCGCAGTGGTGAAAAGGCGCTCAAGTCGCGGCGGCGGCGGTCGATTCCACCCCCGGAACTTCCGCAGCAGGAGGAAAGGACGACCATGGGCAGCGAACACCGTCAGAGGCCACGCAAGAACACCCCGCACCTGGTCAAGGTGCTCGACCTGGACAACGGCAGTCCGGTGGGCCGGGTCGTGGACATCACCGCCGACGGCATGATGCTGGTGACCAAGCAGCCCGTCACCGTGGGCGAACGCTTCCAGTTCCGCATCGTGTTGCCGGTGATGGTGCACTACCGCACCGAGGTGGACGTGGTGGCCGAGGCCGTCTGGACCAAACACGACGAGAACCCGGCCTTCCACAAGTCCGGCTACCGGTTCGTGAATCTGACCGGCGACGACGGCTACCTGCTCGAGGACGTGATGCACAAGCTGAACCTGGTCGGCTGAGCCGCCCGCCGCCCGTGACCGTCGAGGGGGCGCTGCGGCTCCCCCTTCGGTTTGACCGCCTCGATTGGCAGTCCGCACAAAATCGTTTATGGTAAGATGCAATGCCGCGGTCCTACGGGACCGCGGCGCCGTTCGCTCCGAACCAGCCGACCAGCACCAGGAGGGAGGGTGCCCGGTATGAACCGCCGCACCATCATCGCCGTCCTCGCGGCCACCGCACTGTCCGCCGCCGCCGCCCCGGCCGCCCTGGGCCAAGCGCGCATCCTGTTCGTCCACCACTCCACCGGCCGCAACCTGCTGCAGCAGGGCGAGGTCCGCGCGGCCCTGCAGCAGCTGGCCGGGACCAAGGCCGCCGCGCCGGCCCTATGGGACCACGACTACAACCCCATCGGCCTGACGGATCCGGACGGGATCAAGCGGGGCTACGGCTTCGGCATCCCCGACGACAACACCGACCCGGACGGCCTGCACACCCTGTGGACCACCGCCAATGCCGCCCGCGACTCCATCCTGTCGCGATTCGACGTCATCGCCTTCAAGAGCTGCTACGAGCCGACCAGCTTCATCCGCACGGACGAGCAGCTGCAGCAGTACAAGGACTGGTACCTGGAGATCCGGGACGAGCTGGACCGGCACCCCGACCAGCTCTTCGTGCTGTTCACGCCGCCGCCGCTGCTGGCCCTGCTGACCAACACCGGGCAGGCCGACCGGGTCCGGGCCTTCGCCACCTGGCTGGGCAGCCCCGCGTTCCTGGACGGGCACCCCAACCTGCGGGTCTTCGACTTCTTCGACCTGCTGGCCCACCCGGACGACGGCTCGGACCGGCGCAACATGCTGCGCGAAGTGTATGAACGGAACACCGGCGTCATCGACAGCCACCCCAACGAGCTGGCCAACCAGGTGGCCGGACCGCTCTTCGCCCAGGCCCTGCTGGACGCCGCCGCGGTCCCGACCGCCGACCGGGGCTTCGGCGCGGCCAAGGCCATGTTCCGCTGACGCTTCCGGCCACGGTGCACACAAGTTAGAGGGGGCCCGCCGCGCGGACGCGGCGGGCCCCTGTCGCGCTGGCAACGGGCAGCCGCCTAGTTGGCCGTCGCGGTCTCCTTCGCGGCGGCGTCCTCGGCGGCCAGCTGCTTGAGGTGCTCCTCGTTCCACTTCTCGGCCACGGCGAACAGCTCCGGCAGGGTGCGCGCCTGCTGGAACAGCTTCAGGGTCTCGTGCAGCTGGGTGTCCGCCTCGATGGCCACCTGGTAGGCGGCCCGGGGCCCCTCCACGCGGCGCGCCACCTCGCGGCGCAGGCCCCGCTCGAGGTACTCGCGGTTGGCGTCCAGCAGGGAGTCGCTGAGGGTCAGCTCGAACACCCCCAAGTACTCGCCCAGGTTCTCCCGGTCCTGCAGGAACTCCTTGAACGCGGCGTAGTCCCGGTCGCCGGGCCGCCAGTCGCCGCCGGCCTGCTCGTGGGCATTGGCGAACTCCACCGCCCAGGAGAAGAGGGCGCCGTCCCGTTCGATCGCCACCTCGAAATCGCTCAGGAAATCCTGCTTGATCTCGATGTCGGGGGTGATGCCCCCGCCGCCGTAGACGATGCGGCCGGCATCGGTGCGGTACTGCTCCCGGGCCGAGCGCGGAACCTCCAGCACCTCCGGCCCGGGCGCCAGGTCCGGGTGGCTGTCGGGCAGCTCCTCGTCGGCGGGCTGGTCGGCCTCGTCCCGCCGCTGCTCCTTGTGGATGGAGCGTCCCGAGGGCGTGTAGTAGCGCGCCGTGGTCAGCTTCAGGGCCTCGTCCTCGTCCAGGCGGAACACCGTCTGCACCGAGCCCTTGCCGAAGGAGTCGCGCCCCACCACCAGGCCCGTGTCGTGGTCCTGGATGGCCGCGGCGACGATCTCGCTGGCCGAGGCGGAAGAGTTGTTGATCATGACGATCATGGGCACCTCGTCGTAGACCTTGCCCCGGGTGCGGCTGTAGTAGGACTGGTTCTGCTCGGCCAGGCGGCCCTTGGTGAAGACGATGAGCTGGTCCCGGGGCAGGAACAGCTCGCTGACCGCCTGGGCGGCGCCCAGCAACCCGCCCGGGTTGAAGCGCAGGTCCAGGATCAGGCCCCGCATGCCCTGCGCGGTGAGCTCGTCCAGCTTCCCGCGCAGCTCGTCGGCGGTGGTGCGCGCGAAGTTCTGCACGCGGATGTAGCCGATGTCGCCCATCATGAAGGCGTAGGGCACGCTCTCGATCCGGATGATGTCGCGGGTGATGGTGTAGGGGATGGGCTCGGCCACGCCCGGGCGCTTGACCTTGATGTTGACCTTGGTGCCCCGCGGCCCGCGCAGCTTCTCCACCGCCTCGCGGCTGGTGAAGTCGTAGGACGACTCGCCCTCGATCTCGACGATCTGGTCGCCGCCCTGGATGCCCATGTAGAAGGCGGGCGTGCCCTCGATGGGCGAGACCACCGTGGGGTAGTGGTCGCGCGGCTGGATGGTGATGCCCAGGCCGCCGAACTCGCCCTCGGTGGACATCACGAGGTCCTCGTAGTTGACCGGCGGCAGGTAGTTGGAATGCTCGTCCAGCTCGTCCAGCATCCCCTTGACCGCGGCCTCCATCACGTCCTTGGGGTCCAGCACGTCGACGTAGTTCTCGAGGACCTTGTCGTAGACCTCGCTGAGGATCTTCAGGTTCTCGTACTTGTCGCGCCGGCGCTGCTGGGGGTCGTCGGTGGCGCGCACGGCGGTGACGGTGGCCGCCAGCACGAGGCCCAGGCCCGCCAGGGCCAGCAGGCGGGGGCGGAAGAAGCGGCGGCGCGGGGCCGGCAGGGGAGCTCGGGTCATGTTCGGTCCTTAGGGCTGTCGGCGTCGCTCCGGGGGTTCCGCCGCGGTTCGGGGCGCCCGCGGCGGGTTCCGGAGGTGCCGGGCCCGAGGCAGGTCGCACGGAGTCATAGATACTTAAGC
>JBHEPC010000165.1:0-4166 GCA_046260475.1 Candidatus Krumholzibacteriia bacterium
GATCCAGGCGCTCCTGGTCCCGCTCGACCAGCGTCACGTCGTGCTCGCGGCGGCTGATGGTGCGGGCCAGCTCGAAGCCCACCGAACCCGCGCCGATGATGACGATTTTCAACGACCCGCCCCCGGGAAGGCGTTCAGGGCCGCCAGCGCCGCGGTGACGGCATCGGGCGGCGTGTCCAGGTGGGGCACCAGGCGCACGCGGCCCGGTCCGAAGCCCACCGCCAGGACGCCGGCGTCCGCGAGGTGGGCCAGCAGGGCCCGGTCGCCGCCCGGTCCGGCCACGTCCACGATCACGATGTTGGTGTCCACCGGATGATTGACCGCCAGGTGGGGATTGTCCAGCCCCGACGCCAGCCGGCGCGCGGCGGCGTGGTCCTCGGCCAGGCGCTCGAGGTGGTGGTCCAGGGCGTGCAGGCAGGCCGCGGCCAGCACGCCCACCTGGCGCATGGCGCCGCCCAGCAGCTTGCGGAAGCGGTGGGCCGTGGTGACGGTCTCCCGGTCGGCCGCGAGCACCGAACCCACCGGCGCGCCCAGGCCCTTGGAGAAGCACACGCTGACGCTGTCGGCCGGGCCGGCCAGTTCGGCCAGGGCCAGCCCCGTCGCCACGTGGGCGTGCCACAGGCGGGCCCCGTCCAGGTGCACCCGCAAACCCCGCGCGTGGGCGCCGGCGGCGATGGCCCGCACCTTTTCCTGGGGCAGGATGCGCCCCCCGGCCCGGTTGTGGGTGTTCTCCAGGCACACCAGCCGCGGCGGCGGGCAGTGGACGTTGTCGGCCGGGTTCAGCGCCGCCTCCACCAGCGGCCAATCCAGGATGCCGCCCGGAGCCGGGACGCAGGTCAGCTGCACCCCCGTCAGCACCGCCGGCGCGCCGGCCTCGTAGCGGTAGATGTGGGCCCCGTCCTCCAGGACCACCTGGTCGCCGGCGCGGCATTGCGCCCGCAGCGCCAGCTGGTTGCCCATGGTGCCGCTGGGCACGAAGAGGGCCGCCTCCTTGCCCAGCAGGTCGGCCACCCGCTCCTGCAGGCGGCCGACGGTGGGATCGTCCCCGAAAACGTCGTCGCCCACCTCGGCGGCGGCCATAGCCCGGCGCATGGCCTCGGTGGGGCGCGTGACCGTGTCGCTACGCAGGTCGATGATGCGCATGGGGATTCCTCCGGCGAGGTGGGGCCGGCCGGCGGCGGGCGCCGCCGGGCCTGTTCACGCGGGAAACCGGCCCCCCGCGGTCCCGGGAAACCGGTTTCGCCGTCCTTCGTGCGAGGCGCGGGGCCCGGTGGCGGACCTAGGCTTCCTTCTCCGCCACGCGGTCCTTGAGCATCTTGGAGACCTTGAACACCGGCACGCGGCGCGACGGCACGGGCACGGCGTCCCCGGTGCGGGGGTTGCGCGCCATGCGCTCCTTGCGCTCCTTGACCTTGAAGGTCCCGAAGCCGCGGATCTCCAGGTGATGGCCGGCCACGAGGAGATCGCCGATCTTATCCAGGAAAAGATCCACGGTCTCGCCCACTTCCTTCTTGGTCAGTCCCGTCTTCTGGGCGATGTCCTCGACGATATCGGCCTTGGTCATGGCGTGCCTCCTGAGTTCCCCGAACGTGTCTCGGAAATCCTGGTCCCGGCATCCAGCCCCCGGACTTCTGCCCCGGAATTGCCGGCGACAGAGGCGATCTTCGGCGATAAATCATGCCCTGTCAAGGGCTTTATCCTGTCGCCGGCCGACGCCGGCGGGGAGGCCCGCACGGCAGCCCCGCCGGCGGGCAGGATGCAACGCCCGGACGCCGGGCGCGTCGCATTGCGAAAGGTCCCGGCGTTCCCCGCGGTGCTGCGTCGTTTCCCGCCGCGCCGCGACCTGCCCGGCAATCCCCTGCCGCGCCGCCAGTTGCCCCGGACGGCGGCGCATCCCCGCCCGCTGGCCCTGCCTTTGCTGTCGGAGCGGCGAGGCGTCCGGGAGGGGAAGCTTCGACCCGACAACCGTGCCAACGCAACAGCCACCCTTCCGGGCGCCCATGCGAACCAACGGGCAACCGATGCGAAACGAGGAGGAGCACTCATGGCAGGCAAGACGCTGATCAAGATCCTTATGCTGTTGGCCCTGGTCGCCATGGCGGCCGGCTGCAGCGACGACGACCCCGCGGCCCCGGCGGCCATCGACACGGCGCCCCCGGCCGTGCCCACCAACCTGACGGCCGACTACGCCGGCCAGGGCACCGTGATCCTGAGCTGGGATGCCAACACGGTGGACACCGACCTGGCGGGCTACGTGGTGGACAAGGTCTACCACGGCGAGACCCTCGCCCTGGTGGCCAGCCCCATCGCCGTCCCGACCTGGCAGGATGCCGCCGTCGGCACCGGCGTGACGACCTACCGCGTGTACGCCGTCGACCTGGCCGGCAACGAGAGCGCGGTCGCCGTGGCGACCATCAGCCTCGTCAACGCGCACCTTGCCGGCGACCTCACCGTCCAGTAGACGGCGACCCGGCCCTGTTCGCTCGGTGCTCGGCGAGGCCCCCCGCCCCCGGGGTGGGGGGCCTTCGCGAAGCCCGACCCGGCCGCAACCCAGGAGAACGCACCATGCCCCGCCACCGATCCGTCCTTGCGCCGCTGGTCAGCCTGGCCACGGCCGGCCTGCTGCTGGCCTGTGCCGGCTGCGGCGCGAGCGACGCCACGGCCCCCGCAGTCCTGCTGCCCGCCGCCGACGCGACGCCCCCCGCGCCGCCCACCGGCCTGTCGGCGAGCCCGGCCGGCACCGCCTTGAAGTTGGGCTGGGAGCCCAACACCACCGACGCCGACCTGGCCGGCTACCTGGTCTACCAGATGTTCCAGGGGGGAGCCTGCCGGTTGACGCCGGAGCCGATGCCGGGCACGACCTGGCTGGTCCGCACGCCGCCGGCCGGTCCCTGCGCCTACGCGGTGGCCGCCGTCGACACCGACGGGAACGAGAGCGCCTGGTGCAGCACGGCCTGGGCCGGCAGCCCGGGCCTGCCCCAGCGGGCGGACGACCGCTAGCGGCCGGACGCGGGCGAGGCTGCGGCCAGCCCGCTCCAGGCCTCCCAGACCGCGTCGACGGCGAGGTTCTCCATCCAGCCGTATTCCTGGCCCCGGAGGTCCGGCGTCCGCGCCGGGCTGCGCAGGGCGACCACCGCCGGGCTCGGCGGCTTCCACAGCCCCGGGTCCGTGGGCCCGAACAGGGCCAGGGTGGGCACGGGCAGGGCGCCGGCCACGTGCATGATCCCCGTGTCGTTGCAGAGCAAGCGCCCGGCCCGGGCCAGGAGCGCGGCGGCCACCCCCACCGGGCAGGGCGGCGCCGGCACCACGGCCGCCCCCCAAGCGTCGCCCGCCGCCGCAGCCAGGGCCCCAAGCTGCGGTCCATCCGCCGGTCCGTGCAGCACCAGCACCTGCTTGCCGGCGTCCGCCGCCCGGCGCGCGATCGCGGCGAAGCGCTCGGCCGGCCACAGGTTCTGGGCCTTGCCCGCCCCCGGGTGCAGGGCCCAGAAACCGTCCGCAAGGCCCAGCGCGGTCAGGATGCGCGCCGCCTCGGCCCGCTCGCCGGGTGACGGCACGACCAGGGTCGAGCGGTCGGCCGTGGTGATCCCCACCGCCTGCAGGGGCGCCAGGGAGTGGTCCACGGCGTGGCGGTCCAGCACCGGCTGCGACGGCAGCCGCAGGGAGAAGGCGACCTCGCCCAGGTCCCAGCCGAAGGGCCGGCCGTCCCCGCCCACCACCCAGCGGGCGCCGCTCAGAAGGCCCAGGAAGGCGCTGGTGACCGAGAACGAGACGCTGGCCAGCACGATCGCCAGGTCAGGCGGTCCCTCCCGCACCTCCCTCAAAAAACGCAGCAGCGCCGCCGGCCGCCGCCAGTAGGCCTGGGCGAAGGTCAGCACGCGGTCGAGCAGGGGGTTGTGGCGCACCACCTGCACGTTCACCGGGGCGGTGACCAGCGTGATGCGGGCGGCCGGCCAGGTCTCGCGGATCGCCCGCAGCGCGGGCGTGGCGCAGACCATGTCGCCCATCTGGTTCTGCTGGCGCACGACCAGGATGCGCTGCGGGCGCAGGGCCAGCAACTGGGCGGCCGTCAACCGCGGGCGGCGCAGGGGCCGGGCCGCCAGGCAGGCCAGGCGGTTCTTCAGGCGGCGGGCCGGGCTGCGGCCCGGGCCGGTCTCCCTCGTGGCGGG
>JBHEPC010000191.1:0-2681 GCA_046260475.1 Candidatus Krumholzibacteriia bacterium
CGGCTGAATTTGCAAATCCTCCCGGTGTGAACCTGACTCGATCGGACACCGGCAGGGCAGCCGGCCTGCGGCCATCGTGACGCCGTGCGGCGTGACGGTTATCTGGAGGTTCTGACGATGGCACTCAGCAAGGACCAGAAACAACAGGTTATCGGCAAGTACAAGCAACACGATGGGGACTCGGGCTCGCCCGAGGTTCAGATCGCGCTGCTGACCGAACGCATCAACACCCTCGGCGCCCACTTCAAGATGCACGCCAAGGACCACCACTCCCGGCGCGGCCTGTTGAAGATGGTCGGCCAGCGCAAGCGCCTGCTTGCCTACCTGAAGAAGAAGAATCTGGAGGGCTACCGGGCCCTCATCAAGGAACTGGGTATCCGCGGTTGAAGACCCCGGTGCCGAGTCAGTGACCCGCCTGCGGATCGGTCGTGGCCCGGGAGGTCGCGACCGTTCCCTCTATACGGGGCGGCGTTCGTGCGGCTGGTGCGTGTCCGGAATAAGCCGGGGCGCGCCACGACGTTGAAAGCGGTACGAGAGGAAAGAGTGAAATGGAAAAGCACGTAGTCAGTCTGGAGATGAACGGGACCACCTTCTCGCTGGAGACCGGGCGCATGGCCAAGCAGGCCAACGGCGCCGTGGTCGTCCGCATGGGCGACACCATGTCCCTGATGACGATCACCGCGGACAAGAACCCCAGCGACCGGGACTTCCTGCCCCTGTTCGTGGAATACCGCGACAAGACCTACGCCGCCGGCAAGATCCCGGGCGGCTTCTTCAAGCGCGAGGCGCGGCCCTCGGAGCGCGAGATCCTCAGCGCCCGGCTGATCGACCGGCCGCTGCGCCCCATGTTCCCGGACGGCTTCCGGCACGAGACCCAGGTGGTCGCCTTCATCATCTCGGCCGACACCGAGTTCCACGCCGACACCCTGAGCATCACCGGCGCGTCGGCGGCGCTGAACCTGTCGGACGTGCCCTTCCCCGCGGTCGTCTCGGCCGTGCGCGTGGCCGAGGTGGACGGCGAGTTCATCCCCAACCCCAGCATCGGGCAGCTCGAGGAATCGAGCATGGACCTGGTGGTCGCCGGCACCGACGACATCGTCTGCATGATCGAGGGCGAGTGCGAGGAGATCGGCGAGGAGCGGCTGCTTGACGCCATCGAGTTCGCCCGCGAGTGGATCCGCAAGCTGAACGCCCTGCAGCGCGAGCTGGTGGCCAAGGCCGGCGCCAAGCCCAAGTGGGTGCTGGCGGAGGCCGTCCAGGACGAGGCGCTCGCCGCGCGCGTGGCCGAGGCCATCCAGGCCGACCTGCAGACAGCCATCGTGGTCAAGGGCAAGGCGGAGCGGGCCGACGCCCGGTCCGCCGTCAAGGACAAGGTCAAGGCGGCGTTCACCCTCGAGGACGGCAAGGCCGATCCGGCCGCGCTGGAGGCCCTGTCCAAGCTCGAGAAGAAGCTCATGCGCGAGATGATCCTCTCGCAGAGGGTGCGCACCGACGGCCGTGACCTGACCACCGTGCGCCCGATCACCATCGAGACCGGCGTCCTGCCCCGGGCCCACGGCAGCTGCCTGTTCACCCGCGGCGAGACCCAGGCCCTGGGCACCGTCACCCTGGGCAGCAAGCAGGCCGAGCAGCGCGTCGAGCCGCTGAACGCCGAGCAGTACTGGAGCAAGTACTACCTGCACTACAATTTCCCGCCGTTCAGCGTGGGCGAGGTGGGCCGCTACAGCGGCACCGGCCGCCGCGAGATCGGCCACGGCAAGCTGGCCGAGCGCGCCATCCGGCCCATCCTGCCCGACATCGAGGACTTCCCCTACACCATCCGCCTGGTGTCGGACGTCCTGGAGAGCAACGGCTCCAGCTCCATGGCCACGGTCTGCGCCTGCTGCCTGGCCCTGATGGACGCCGGCGCGCCCATCGTCAAGCCGGTGGCCGGCGTGGCCATGGGCCTGATCAAGGAAGAAGAGCGCATCGCCGTGCTGACGGACATCCTGGGCGTCGAGGACCACCTCGGCGACATGGACTTCAAGGTCACCGGCACCCGCGACGGCATCACCGCCTTCCAGATGGACACCAAGATCGGCGGCATCAGCCGGGAGATCATGCTCGAGGCGCTGACCGACGCCAAGAACGCGCGCATGCACATCCTGGACGTGAAGCACGAGGCCATGCCCGAGCCCCGCGCCGAGATGAGCCGGTTCGCGCCGAAGATCGAGACCATCCAGATCCCGGTCAAGCGGATCGGTGAGCTGATCGGCCCGGGCGGCAAGGTCATCAAGAAGATCCAGGAGGACACCGGCGCCACCATCGAGGTGGACGACCTGGGCATGGTCTTCGTCTCGTCCACCGACCAGGCCAGCGGCCAGGCGGCCATGGACTACATCCGCGGCCTGATGGCCGAGCCCGAGGTGGGCAAGGTCTACAGCGGCGTGGTCAAGACCATCGTCGACTTCGGCGCCTTCGTCGAGTACCTGCCGGGCAAGGACGGCCTGCTGCACATCTCCGAGCTGGAGCACTTCCGGGTCGGCAACGTGGAGGACGTGCTGCAGGTGGGCGACGAGCTGGAGGTCAAGCTGGTGGAGATCGACAGCCGCACCGGCAAGGTGCGCCTGTCGCGCAAGGCCCTGCTGCCGGTGCCCGAGGGCATGGAGAACATGCCCCGGGACGATCGTCCCCGCGACCGT
>JBHEPC010000192.1:0-6168 GCA_046260475.1 Candidatus Krumholzibacteriia bacterium
GCGCAGCGGCTGCAGGATCAGCCCGTCGATGAAGCCGGGGATGCGCCGGACGGCCGCGGGGTCGGCGTCCGTCGCCAGGATCTTCAGCAGGCCCCAGAAGGCGCCGTCCACGGCGGCGGCCAGCAGCTCGGGGTCCACTTCGGCCAGCTCGCCCCGGTCGACCGCCGCCCGGTACAAGGCCACGTCCTCGCGCTGGATCTGGTCCAATCGCTCCCGCAGCCAGGGCGCCGTCTCGGTCTGGCGCTGGATGTAGACGGGGATCAGGGCGCGGTGCTCGGCCAGGTGCCGGCACAGCAGGTCCAACTCGCGGGCCACCGTCTCCAGGGCCGAGACGCCGGGATCCCGCCGGCAGGTGGCGCGGATGTCCTCGAGCACGTCCAGGTGCTCGGCGCAGAGGGCGTCCAGGATGTCCTGCTTGCCGGGAAAGTGCTTGTAGAGATAGCCCACGGAGCAGCCGGCGAGCGTGGCCAACTCCTTCATGGTCGTCCCGGCGTAGCCCTGGCTCACGAAGAGCCCGTGGGCGGCGGCGAGGATGGCCTGATGCTTGGCGCGCCAGTCGCGGTCCGCCATGGGGGCGGGGGAGTCGGCCGTGGTCATGGGGGTCCTTTCCTGGCGCGAAGCCGTGAACATATATTCATGAATAGCAGTTAATTGATGAACAGGCAAGGGATAATACACGCGCGCGCCTCCTCGCTGTTGCCGGCGGCGCCTTTGCGGTACACTGACCACTCGCGAGCGATCGATCCCCATCCGGAGGCCGTTCCCATGACCGACCGTCGCCAGTTCCTGCAGATCGCCGCCGGCACCGCCGGTCTGGTGGGCCTGACGGCCGCGGGCTGCTTCAGCCGCGCCAACGCCGCCGACCAGGACCGGGTCGAGCCCGCCGCCAAGCCCCTGAGCATCCTCTTCCTGGGCGGCACCGGCTTCATCGGCCCCCACCAGGTGGAGCACGCCCTGGCCCGGGGCCACCAGATCACGACCTTCAACCGCGGCCGCAAATCCGGCTACTACGGCGACCGGGTCGAGGAGCTGACCGGCAACCGCGACGCGAAGGTGGACGAAGGCCTGGCCGCCCTGCAGGGCGACCGCCGCTGGGACGTGGTGATCGACAACTCGGGCTACGTGCCGCGCCACGTGCGCGACTCGGTCCAGCTGCTGAAGGCCCGCTGCCGCCGCTACGTGTACGTTTCCACCGTCGCGGTCTATCCCGACGCGCCGGGCTTCTTCCCCGAGGACGCACCCCTGGCCGAGCTGGCCGACCCCACGGTCGAGCAGGTCACGGGCGAGACCTACGGCCCCTTGAAGGCCGAGTGCGACCGCATCGTGCGCGCAGAGCTGGGGGACAAGGCCACGGTCGTGCGCCCGACCTACATCGTCGGCCCCGGCGACACCACCGACCGCTTCACCTGGTGGGTGGACCGCATCCACCGGGGCGGCGACGTCATCGGCCCGGCCCACGCCGACGTGGCCGTGCAGGTGGTCGACGTGCGCGACCTCGCCCCCTGGATCGTGACCCTGGGCGAGAACGGCACGCCCGGCGCCTTCAACGCCGCCGCCCCCGCGGTGACCCGCGCGGGCCTGCTGTGGGGCATCCGCGCCACGACCGCCGCGGACGTCCGGTTCCACTGGCCGACGCCGGCGCAGGCCGCCGAGCTGGAGATGCCGGCGCCCATGCTGGACTGGGGCAGCGAGTCGGCGGTCTTCCCCTGGGCGGCGTCGCAGGCCGCGGGCCTCAGCTACCGCCCGCTGATGGACTCGGCCCTGGGCACGCTGCAGTGGTGGCAGGAGCAGCCCGCCGAACGCCGCGCCAAGCCGCGGGGCTGGCCGACGGCGGAGCAGGAGGCGGCGGCGCTGGCCGCACTGGCGGGCTGACCGCCGCGGCTCCGCCCCTTGAAGACCGCGCTGCGGTCGATGCCCGAACCCGGGAGTTGCGCATGGTCCCTTGGGGATGGTTCCTGCTGGTGGTGCTGGTGGTCCTGGCCTACGCCATCGTCACCTACAACCGCTTCATCGGCCTGCGCCAGCGCCTGGCCAACGCGTTCAGCGACATCGATGTGCAGTTGAAGCGGCGCTGGGACCTGGTGCCGGCCCTGGTCGAGACCGTGCGCGGCTACGCCGGGCACGAGCACCAGGTGCTGGCGGCCGTCGTGGCGGCCCGCGGCGCGGCGATGGGCGCGCCCTCGGGCCCGGTCGGCCTGCCGGAGCGCAGCGAGAAGGAGGCGGGCCTGGCCTCGTCCCTGCGCGGCATCTTCGCCCTGGTCGAGGACTACCCCGCGCTGAAGGCCGACGCCAACTTCCTGGAGCTGCACCGCGAGCTGGTGACCATCGAGGACGACCTCCAGCACGCCCGCCGGTACCACAACGCCGTGGTCCGCGATCTGAACACGCTGCGCCAGAGCTTCCCCGCCGGGCTGGTCGGCCGCGCCGCCGGCATCGCCGCAGGCGTCTTCTTCCAGTTGGACGACGCGCAGCGGGCGGTGCCCGCGGTCGACCTCGGCCCCGTGCGCCCAGCCAAGGAGCCCTGACATGACCCTGCCCTGCCGCCCCGTGCTCGCCCTGATCCTGACGACCCTGGCGCCGCTGGCCGCGGCCGCCGCCGACGGGGGTTGGGTGATGCCCCGCAACGACGTCGTCCTGACCGTCGAGGCCGACGGCGGCGTGGTGGTCGAGGAGACCATCGTGGCCGAGTTCCAGGTCGACAAGCGTGGGATCATCCGCCGCATCCCCGTCCGCTACGAGGTGGGGCTGCACCAGTACGCGCTGGGCTTCGACCTCCTGGGCGTGACCGACGAGAACGGCCGCCCGCACCCCGTCCGCGTGCAGCGGCAGGGCAACGCGGTGCACATCCGCATCGGGGACGCCGGCACGTACCTGCGCGGCCGGCAGGTCTACCACCTGCGCTACCGGATCAAGCGCGCCCTGCTCTGGGAGGACGACCGCGTGATCCTGCGCTGGAACGCCATCGGGCACGAGTGGGAGGTGCCGACCAGGGGGGCCTCGATCCGCGTCGTGCCGCCGCCGGGCACGGATCCGGCTGCAGTCTTCCACGACGCCTGGACCGGCACCTGGGGCGCGCGCGGGCGGGATTTCACTTCCGTCCAGGAGCCCGACGGGTCGCTGGTGTTCGAGCTCGGCGCCCTGCGGCCCCGCGAAGGGGTGACCATCGAGCTGAGCCTGCCCGGCGACGCGGTCGCGCGCCCCGGGCCGGTGCAGCGGGCGGGCCTGTGGCTGGCCGACAACCTGGTCTATGCCTTGTGGCCGGCGGTCCTGCTGGCCTGCTACGGCTACTGGCGCCGGCGGGGCCGCGACCTGGGCGATACCGGTTCGGTCGCGGTGCAATACGATGCGCCGGATGGCCTGAGCCCGGGCGAGGTGGGCACGCTGCTGGACCAGAAGGTGGACGGGCGCGACATCTCGGCGACGATCGTCGACCTGGCCGTGCGCGGCTTCCTGGTCATCGAACAGAAGCCGGCGGCCCGGGGGCGCGACGCCGACGAGATCACCTTCCACCGGGGCGACGCCAAGGCGCCCCTGCGGCCCCACGAGACCCTGATCCTGGACCGCATCTTCACCGGGGGCGATCCGGCCCCCATGGACAAGATGACGACCTTCCACGCGGTCATCCCGAAGGTGCAGCAATCCCTCTACGCCGGCCTGAGCAGGCAGGGCTATTTCGACGGCAACCCCCGGACGGTGCGCGGGCTCTTCGCGACCCTGGCGACCCTGGCCACCCTGGCGGTCTTCCTGGTCGCCGGGTTCATGCAGCACCTGGCCCTGGGACGCGTCTTCCCACTGCCGCTGATCCTGTCGCTGGTCCTATCCCTGGTGACGGTGGCCGCTTTCAGCCGGGCCATGCCGCGGCGCACGGACAAGGGACGCCGCGCCTGGGAGCACGTCGCCGGCCTGGAGGAGTACATCCGGCGCGCCGAGGCGGAGCCCATCGCCGCGGCCGAGAAGCGGGGCGTGTTCGAGCGCCTGCTGCCGTTCGCGCTGATCTTCGGCGTCGCCGACAGGTGGGCCAAGGCCTTCGAGGGCATCTACGAGGCGCCCCCCGCATGGTACCAGGGCGAGGGCCGCGACCTGGCCTCCACCGCCTGGATCGTCGCGTCCCTGAACAGCTCCACCGCGCGCATGCAGACCGTCATGTATGCCCCGCCGCGGTCCAGCGGCAGCGGTTCGGGCGGCGGCTGGAGCAGCGGCGGGTTCTCGGGCGGCGGCTCGTCCGGGGGCGGCTTCGGCGGTGGGGGCGGGTCGAGCTGGTGATGCCGCTGGGCCGCCCGTGCAGATCCCGGTCGCCTCGTCCCGGGCCAGGGGCTAGAATCGGCCCATGGACTTCGTGGACACCCACTGCCACCTGGACTGCGACCCCCTGGGGGCCGCTCCCGCGGCCGTCGTCGCCCGCGCCGCCGCCCGCGGCGTGACCCGCATCGTCGTCCCGGCCTACGACCGGGCGTCGTGGGCCGCGGTGCCGCCGTTGGCCTCCCTGCCCGGCGTCTTCGTCGCCCTGGGCATCCATCCCTGGGTGGCCCACACCGCCGACCCCGGCCGCCTGCGGGACGACCTGGCCGCGGCCATCGGCGCCGCCACGCGCTGCGTCGCCGTGGGCGAAATCGGCCTGGACGCCAAGTTGGGGGACGAGGGTCCCGGCCTGGACGTGCAACTGGCGGTCCTGCGCCCCCAGCAGGAGCTGGCGGTGGACCTGGACCTGCCGGCCATCCTCCACTGCCGCGGCGCGTTCACCGATTTGCTGGCCGAGGTGGACCGCTTCGGCGGCCGCCTGCGCGGCGTGCTGCACGCCTGGAGCCGCGGCCCCGAGCTGGCGGTGCGCTTCACCGCCGCCGGCCTCTGCCTGGGCCTGGGCGGCGCCGTCACCCGGGACAAGGCGCGCGCGCGCCGCGCTGCCCAGGCGCTGCCGCTGGAGCATTTCGTGCTGGAGACCGACGCCCCCAGCATCGGCCTGGCCGGCGTGCCACCGGCCGAGACCGAGCCGCACCACGTCGCCGACATCGCCGCCGCGCTGGCCGACCTGCGCGGCGAATCCATCGCCACCGTCGCCGAGGTCACCACCAGCCATGCCTGCCGCCTGTTCGGGCTCGAGCCCTGAGGGCGAGGCCTTCGCGCCCCGCCACTACCGCACCGTCCTGTTCTACGGGGACGAGGGCTTCGCCCGCATCCGCACGGCCCACGTCGCCGTCTTCGGCCTGGGCGGCGTGGGCGGCCACGCGGCGGTGAACCTGGCCCGCAGCGGCCTGGGGCGCCTGACCCTGGTCGATTTCGACACCGTCAGCGAGTCCTCGCTCAACCGCAGCGCCTTTGCCGGCCCGGCCGACGTGGGCCGCCCCAAGACCGCGGTGCTGGCCGCGCACCTGGCCCGGATCTGCCCGGACGTGGCGGTGACGGCGGTGGAAGCGTTCTGCGCCCCGGAGAACCTGGCGCAGCTGGTGCCGCCGGCCGGCCCGGACCGCCCCGACCTGGTGATCGACGCCATCGACTCCCTGAACCCCAAGGTGAACCTGCTGCTGTGGTGCCGCGAGCAGGGCGTGCCCGTGCTGGCCAGCCTGGGCGCGGCGGGCAAGGCCGACGCCGCGGCCGTGCGCACCGGCGACCTCTTCGCCTCCACCGGCTGCGCGCTGGGGCGCCACGTGCGGGCGCGGCTCAGGCGCCGCGGCGTGCGGGACGGCATCACGGCCGTCTGGTCGGTCGAACCGGGGGACGAGGTGCGGCCGGACGCGGCCAAGGAGAGCGACGGCACGGCGCCCGCGGCGCCCCTGCGCGGCCGCGCGCGCCACACCCTGGCCAGCCAGATGACCATCCCCGGGGTGTTCGGCTACGCGCTGGCCGCGCTGGCCCTGGACCGCATCAGCGGGCGGACCACCGCCGGCTGAGCCGGCGCCCGACGCACGACGGGGCCGGCGGGCGACCACCGACCCCGTCATCCGGCCCCCCCGAGGGGGACCGGGTCAGATCCCTGCGACGTTGGCGACCATGCCGTTCGGACCGCTCTGGCCGGCGTTGGGCGCCGCGCCGCCCTGCCCGCCGGGTCCGCCCGCGCCGGGCACGAACGTCACCGACGTGACATCCGCCACCCCGCCGCCGGAGGCGCTGAACATGCCGATGGCAGGTCCGCCCGGGCCGCCGCCGCCGCCGCCGCCCCAGCCGCCCTGGCCG
>JBHEPC010000220.1:0-3244 GCA_046260475.1 Candidatus Krumholzibacteriia bacterium
GTAGATGTACAGCTCGCTCCACTTGGGCCAGCGGCCCCAGGGGGCGCGGAAGGCGCGCCAGCCGCCCTCGTCCGGGCCCGAGTAGTAGAAGCCCCCCAGCTCCAGGCGGCTGCGGCCCAGGAAGGCCTCGCGGGCGAACGCCTGCAAGGCCAGGGCGTGGCCGGCGTCGTCGTCGCGGCCCTCGCCCCGGTCCTCGCGCTGGTGCTGCACGGCCAGCTCGGCTTCCCAGTCCCCGGTCGCGCCCAGGGTGCCGACCGCCCGCAGGCCCAGGGTCAGGCTGAGCAGGTCCCGCAGCAGGCCGTCCGGGTCGCTCTCGTCCTTGGCGATCAGCGCCCAGGCCAGGCGGCCGTGCTCCCGGCGCAGGAACAGGCCGGTCTCGTCGGTGTCCGCCAAAGGGCGCCGATCGTCGCCGGCCAGCACGTGGTGGTCGCGCTGCAGGTTGCGCACGAAGCCGGCGTCGGTCAGGCCGTCCTCGTCCCGCAGCTGCAGACGCACCGCGTCCTGGAAGATCGTGCGGCTGCCGTCCAAGGGGCTGCGTTCGAGCACGAGGAAGCCGCCGGGCCAGACGATGTCCTGGCGGCCGACGGTCAGGCGGTCGTCTTCGCCGACCGTCCAGGTCCAGGCCGCGCGGTCGACCAGCAGCTCGTCCCAGTCGAACGCGAGGTCGTCCGGGTGCAGGTAGTGCCGGTGCTCGTTGGCCAGGCGCAGGGCGAGGGCGTGGTCGCCGGCGGTCACGGTGGCGCCGGCACGGGCGCGCACGCGGATCCAGTTGCGGTCCGGGTCGGCGGCGCAGTGGTAGACGTCGTCCAGGATCTCCTGGCGGACGCGCAGGTCGGCGTTGGGCACCACCAGGTCGGCCGCGGGCGCGGGTGCGGGCCCGGCGGCGAGCAGGCTCGCCAGCCCCAGGACGGTGATGGTGCGGGCGGCGGCCGTGCCCATGGCGCTCCTTTCGCTCGCCCAAGGATGGGCCACCGGCGCGCCGCAGGCAAGAAAACGAGAGGATGGATTCAGCGGGATACCGGCGGCCGTCAGTCCAGGTCCAGCGCCGGCTTCAGCTCGCCCCGGTGGCAGGTGGTGCAGTTGACGCGGGCCTTGCGGTCCAGGCCCTCGATCTTGCGCAGCTGGTCCTGGTTGATGCCGTAGACCATCGACCACATGGCGCGGGTGACGGCGAACTTGTGCCGGGCGTCCCGCGCCCAGTCGCGGGGGTCGTGGCAGTGGGTGCAGTCCACGCCCAGGGAGCGGGAGAAGGCCTCGTCCATGATCTTCAGGTAGCGCTCGGCCGAGGAGGTCGGGGCGATGGTCACGCCGCTGAAGACCTGGTTGGCCGCCAGCAGGCGCCTGTCCCCCAGGCCGGCCAGGATGGACTCCACCTGGCGGGCGGCGGCCGCGGCGTCGTAGGGCGGCGGCGATCCGGGCGAAGATGCGGGCGGCGCCGCGGCGGCCGGCACGCAGAACAACAGCAGCAGGAGCATGGTCACCGTGCGCATGGTTCGGTGTCCTTCCGGTGGTCCGTCGCTGCCCCGAGCCTACTTGACCGTGAGGGTGAACGCCACCGGCAGGTGGGCCGGCGCCAGGCAGACCTTGTCGTCGCAGGCCTGGACCGTGAGCTTGAACTCCAGCGGCTGCTCGCCGCGCATGCCCGCCGGCACCAGCGCCGTGGCCTTGATGACGTTGGCGCCCTCGAGCATGCGCACCTTCTCGCCGAAGAAGACCCCCTCGTGGCCCTCGGGGTAGACGGCGGTGAACTCCTGCAGGGGGCAGTCCTCGTCGGGCACCAGCTCGACCCCGATGAAGTTCGTGTCGCCGTGGGCGTACAGGTGCCAGGTGGGAGCGATGGTCACCTCCACGGCCAGCTCGATGCGCGCACCCGGGGCGGCGGCCAGGGCGGCCTGCACGGGCGCGACCTTGACCACGTCGGCCGAGCCGCGGGGCACGGCCAGCGCGGGCAGGGCGGTGACGAGGCAGCCGATGAGCACGATGGCGGCAAGCTTGTTCACGTCGTTCCTCCAGGGGTAGGCGGGCTTCAGCGGCCCCGTTGGTCCCGTTCGGCCAGGATGCGCGCAGCCGTGCGGTCGATCACCTGCACGAGGCGCTCGATGTCGCTCTGCTCCATGGTGCGGTTCTCCACGTTCACGCGCAGGGCCACGCGGCCGCCCAGCACCGTGAAGCTGAACCAGGCGTCGCCCTCGCGCTCGACCCGCGCCTGCAGCTCGCGGTTCAGCTCGTCGTTGGTCTCGTCGTCCCAGCGCAGGGCGCCGGCCGGGTCCCGCGGCTCCCAGCGGAAATTGCAGACCCCCAGGGTGTTGGGCCCCAGGATGCGGAAGTCCGGGTGGCGGCGCATGCGCGCGGCCATGATGCGGGCCAGTTCGATGTCCTTCTCCACCCAGGCCGCGTACTGGCGGCGGCCCACGATGCGGAAGGCCAGCCACACCTTCAGGGCGCTCAGGCGGCGGCTGCCCTGGATGCCGTACTGGAAGAAGTTGACCTTGTCGCCCCGGTGGAAGCCGCGGTGGTCCGGCAGCACCCGCCGCCCGTGGCCGTCGTCGTGCACCGGCGTGCCCTCGGCCAGGGCCTTCTCCATGTAGTACTCCGGGTGCACCAGGAAGCTCTTGCGCAGGAAATCGCCGTCCCGCACCAGGATGCCGCCCGCGGCGAACGGCATGTAGAACCACTTGTGGGGGTCGACGGTGATGGAGTCGGCCAGCTCGATGCCCCGCAGCATCGTGCCGTACATCTCCGAGAGCACCACGGCGCCGCCGTAGGCGGCGTCCACGTGGAACCAACAATCGTGGCGCCGGGCGAGTTCCGCCAATCGGTCCAGCTTGTCGATGCTGCCGGTGTTGGTGGTGCCGGCGATGCCGATGATGCAGCAGGGCTTCAGACCGGCGGCCTTGTCCTCGCGCAGCGCCGCCTCCAGCGCGGCCAGGTCGATGCGGTACAGCTCGTCCTGGGGCAGCTTGCGCAGCTGGCTGCGCCCGATGCCCAGCAGGTCGACGGCCTTGTCGAAGCTGTAGTGGCCCTGGCCCGAGACGTAGAAGGTCAGCCTGGCCATGTCCGGCCCGGGCGGCTCCAGGTGGTCCACCTGGGAGAGGTTGCGCCCCAGCGCCCGGTTGATGGCCAGCTTCAGCCCGGTGATGTTGGCCAGCGACCCGCCGGCGGTGAAGGTGCCGAAGCTGTTCTCCGGCAGCCCGAACAGATCGCACAGCCAGCGGATGACCCGCTTCTCGATGGCCGTGCCCGA
>JBHEPC010000238.1:0-6625 GCA_046260475.1 Candidatus Krumholzibacteriia bacterium
CACCGAATCCGTTCAATCCGGCGACGGACTTCCGGTTCTCGCTAGAGTCCGAGGGCGCCGTAAGCCTTGGGATCTATGACCTCAGGGGCCGCAAGGTCCTTGAACTCGCGAATGAGGTGTTCACGGCCGGCGAACACACCGTGCGCTGGGAGGGCCGCGACAGCCGCGGGCAGAGGGTGCCCAGTGGTGTGTATTTCGTGAGGATGGAGACTAAGGGACAGCAGTTCACCCGGCGCGTGATGCTGGTCAAATGACAACCGACGGGGCCGGTGTCAGGCGGTGGACACCGTGTCCTGGGAAAGCATGACTGCCATGAGGACTATGGGCTGGCTGCTAGTCGCAATGGCCTTCGGGCTGACGACCGGGGCCGAAGCGCGGACTTGGCGTGTGGAGAAGGATGGCAGTGGGGACTATACGGTGATCCAGGACGCCTTGGATGCGGCCGCGTCGGGCGATACGGTCAGGATAGGGCCTGGGAGGTTCGAGGACTTTCGCATCTACCCGACAAATGGCGGCGACCAGGCCGTAATCGCGATGGTGCAGGTTGCGGAGATCGCGTTCATCGGATCGGGTATGGACCAAACCATCATCGGGCCAACTTCGTTCGACTGGCAAGACGGTGACCCGCCAACACGCGGAGTGAATTGCATCGCACAGGCGGCTTCGGGGAGGATTCTCGTCGAGAAGTTAACACATGAGAATCTGTTTTCTGGGGTGTATGTCGAGAATGCGGGCCCTCTGACTGTTACGGATTCCTCGTTCCGTGGGTGCCGCTATGGGATCGATGCTTTTGTGTCGGCACGTGTAGAAAACTGTTTTCTCACAGAATGCAACATCGGCGTCTGGATCAAATCCCCCGGGGTCTATGGGACGGTAACGGGGTGCGAGTTTGTCGACATCGATAGCCGAGGTGTGATTTTCCAAGCGCTAGATGCTGGAACGGCGACTGACTGTATCTTCACTGCTTGCATCGATTGCAATACAGTCGGCGTACAGTATTCCGGCGGTGGGGGGGGGATCTATGATTGTGTCTTCGAGGGTCTCCTACAGCCCATCTACATGACCTCCGTGGCCTACCCCGAGATATTGCGCAATCGAGTAGCGACCGCCGGTATCTGTCTGTACAGCAATTCCGAGGCATTTACTGCGGAAGGAAACGTTTTCCACGCGACTGGTCCGTTCCCCGCTTTGCAACTGTACTCCCGCGGCCTCCCGCACACGATTCGCGGCAACCATATCCTGCGGGGGACCGGCCTCGCGGTTGAGGTGCTTGGCCACACCGGCCCGGAAGACTACCACCTCGACATGACCGGCAACTGGTGGGGAACGACGGACCGCGACAGCATCTAGGCCTGGATTCACGACGGGAATGACGTGACGTGGCCCCCAGGCGGCCTGGTCGAGTGCACGGTGGACTTCGAGCCGTTTGCCGAGGCTCCAATCCCGACCAAGAAGGAATCCCTGGGCGGCCTCAAGGCCCTCTTCCTGGGCCGGTGAAGGGCGGGGGGTGCCTCGAGGCCGGATACCGGTGCCGGACTTAGCCCGCCGGGTGCGCCGCTCGGTCCCCCGACGCGGTCGCCCCTACGGCCCGCCCAGATGGCTCGCCGCCTCCACCAGCCGCGTCCCGCCCGTCCCGTCGCTCAGCGCGTACCGGAACCAGGGCTGGATGTCGTAGGCGCCGACCCGGCCCCGCCGGTCCAGGGCCAGGTAGCCCACCTGCACCTCGGCCAAGTCGTCGTGGCGGGCGACGATGCGGGCGACACCCTCCTCGCAGGCCTCCTGGGGCGAGGCGCCCTGACGCATCAGCTCGACGATCAGGAAACTGCCGCAGGTCTTCAGGATCTCCTCGCCCATGCCGGTGGCGCAGGCGGCGCCCACCGCGTCGTCCACGAAGAGGGCCGCGCCCGGGATGGGGCTGTCGCCCACGCGCCCGTGCATCTTGAAGGCCAGGCCGCTGGTGGTGCAGGCGCCCGCCAGGTGGCCGGCCGCGTCCAGGGCCAGCAGGCCGATGGTGTCGTGGTTGCGGGGCGAGGTGTGCTGGGTCCAGGGCTTGTAAGCGGCGGTCTTCAGCCATTCCTGCCAGGCGCGGCGGGCCTCGGCGGTCAGCAGGTCCTCCTCGGCGAAACCCTCGGCCAGGGCGAAGCGGCGGGCGCCCTCGCCCGCCAGCAGGACGTGGGGCGTCTTCTCCATCACCCGCCGCGCCACGCTGACCGGGTGGCGGAAGCCCTCCAGGAAGGCCACCGCGCCGGCGTTGCCGTGCTCGTCCATGACGCAGGCGTCCAGGGTGACTTTGCCGTCCCGGTCGGGCAGGCCGCCGTAGCCCACGCTGGTGACGGTGGGGTCGGCCTCGGCCACCCGGGCGCCGGTCTCCACCGCGTCCAGGGCCCGGCCGCCCGCTTCCAGGACGGTCCAGCCTGCCTCGTTGGCCGCCAGCCCGAAATCCCAAGTGCTGACCATCACCGGCTTGCGCACGGGCCAGGCCTCCTCGTCGATGAACTCGGCGGGCAGGTGCTTGCCCACCGGCGGGGGCGCCGGCTGGGCGGTGGCCCGGGCGGCCAGGGCGGCGGCGCCCACGCCGGCCGCGCCGGCCAGGAAGGTCCTGCGGGTGGTCATGGCGTCTCCTTGGCGGGGTCGTCCGCGTGAGGGTCCGGCTCGGCCAGCGTCACGACCACGGTCGCGATTTCGCCGGGCTCCAGGGGCACGTGCAGCTTGCGGCCGCCGTCGACGACGGCGACCGGCGTCCGGTCCAGTTCGAGCGTGGTCTCTAGGACGCCGGTCTTCTCGGCTGCGACCGCCGGCAGGCCCAGGGACAGGGTCTCGCGCACGGGACGATCGCCCAGGTTCACCAGGCGCAGGACCAGGGCGCGGCCGCGCTCAGCCAGCTTGATGGCCGTCACCGCCACCTCGGGCCGGGATTTCGCCACCAGGGACAGCCCGGCCGGCCGGGCCTGGTCGGCGGTGCCCTGGTGGGTGACCGGCGGGGTGCGCCAGCACTCGCTCTGGTCCTTGACGCCGGCGGCCAGGAGCTCGCCCGCGTAGGGGAGCACTGCATAGTGGCAGCGGTGCGCGCCCGGGCATTGGGCGTCGGGGGTGGCCAGGGTGGGGCCCGCGTTGGCGAAGTTGCGGGACGCGAAATCGTCGCGGCTGAGCCAGCCCACCGCCCGCAGCAGGGTCAGGCGGTACTCGGCGGTGCCGTCGGGCAGGCGGCGGGTGCGGAACTCGGGTAGGCCCTGGTTGAAGATCGCCAGGCCGGCGGCGCCGTCGTCCAGGGCGCTGAAGTCCTGCTGGGGCCACTCGCGGGGGGCGGGCTGGCTCCAGCCCTCGCCGCCGGGGCGCTCCAGGGGGCGCCGCTCCAGGTGGAAATGGCCGTCGGAGACCACGGTGTCCGTGCGCAGGCCCGTGGGGAAGACCGCCTGCAGGCGGTGGTCCCGGGCGTGGTTGGCGAACGTCGTCTCGACCTCGACCCGGGGGCAGTCGGCGGCCAGGCGGACGCGCACGGTCACGGGGCAGGCCACGGTGCGCGGCCCGCGGCGGCGGCGGTCCGGGGCCAGCTCGGCCGGCAGGTCCAGCACGAACGCGGCCTCGGCCACCGCGGCCAGGTGGCTGGACGAGACCAGGCGCACCTGGCCGGCCACGTCGGCGGCGCTGATCAGGCCGGGCTCCTCGGCGGCGCAGAAGTCGTACTCGTCGCCCGTGTCGGCCTCGTCCTCCAGGCGGCCCAGGCCGGACCAGCAGCGGCCGGTCGCGGGGTGCTCCAGGTCGAAGGTGCCGTCGGGGTAGAGGCAGACCCGCACGTGGGCGTTCTCCAGCACCGCGGCGGTGCCCTCGAGGCGGGCGCTGACGGCGGCGAAGTTCTCGGCCACGGGGCCGGGCTCATCCACCAGGCGGTAGCGGGCGATGCCCACCGGCGGCAGGTCGCGGGCCAGGATCTGCAGGCTCAGGAAGCAGTCCCTGGTGTCCTTGTCCTCCTCGCTGCCCACGAAACGCTCGGCGAAGGGCTCGAGGTAGTCGTCCAGCAGGCGGTGCTGGTCCTGGGCCCACAGCTCGGCCCGGTAGTCGATGCCCCAGAAGCGCTCCAGGAAGCGGCGTTCGGTGATGCGGAAGGGCACGGGGTGGCCCGCGTCGTCGACCACGCGCAGGTTCTTCAGGTCGTAGCCGAAGGGCTGCAGCACCACCAGGCGCTCGACCACGCAGTCGCGGCGCAGGGGCAGGGGATTGGCCACGTCGATGACGGTGGTGCGGTCGTCGGCGGCGCTCCGGGCGAAGGTGGGGGACTGGCGGTCCAGCAGCTTGACCAGCAGCTGGCGCGCGGTCTGCTCGACGCGGGCGAAGCGCGTCTGCATCTCCCGGTGGACCTCGTCGATGCTGCAGCCGCAGATGGAGTCGTGGGGGTGGTTGCGCAGCAGGTCGCGCCAGGCCAGGTCCAGCAGGCCGCGGGGCCACCGGTCGCCGTGGTGGAAGGCGGCGGCCGCGAGCAGCGGTTCGCAGACCCGCGCCAGCAGGGACTGGCACCAGGCGTTGCGCTGCTTCAGGGGCAGGCGCGCCGACCACACCCCCGAGAGGATCAGGTGGTCGCGGCCCCCCAGCAGCTCGCCCCGGTGCACGGGGCGCGCGTCGTCGGGGGTGTGGGCGCGGGCGGCGGCCAGGAAGTCCTCGAAGCGGGCGTGGGTGAACGTTGTGCCGGGGTAGGCCTCGCGCAGGGCGGCCAGCACCGCGGCGAACTCCTGCTGGGGCGGGAAGTGGTCGCAGCCGTTGTTCAGCAGGGCGGGCTCGGCGCCCGGACGGCGGGCCATCTTCGCGAAGAGCTCGCCGATCTTCGCCACCGCCAGCTGCGGGTCGACGGTGCGGCGGGTGTGGGCGTGCCAGATCTCGGCGAAGCCCAGGCCGCCGGCGTTGCAGTAGCCGTCGCACTGGTTGACCGCCAGCACCTCGCTGCCGTCGGGGGCCTGCCAGCGGAAGAGCCAGCCCAGCTGCTGGGCCTCGTCGCCCAGGCCGCGGGTGAAGAGGAACGAGTCCAGGCCCGCCAGGCGCAGCAGCTGGGGTGTCTGCGACGGGTGACCGAAGCTGTCGGGCATGTAGCCGGCGCTTTGGGTGGGGCCCAGGGGCGCGCACACCTTGCGGCCGAACAGCAGGTTGCGCACGATGGCCTCGCCGCTGACCAGGAACTCGTCCGGCAGGACGTACCAGGGGCCCACGGCCAGGGCGCCGCTGGTGACCAGGCGCCGCACGCGTTCGCGGTCGCCGGGGACGGCCTCCAGGTAGTCCTCCAGCACCGCGGCCTGGCCGTCCAGGACGAAGTGGCGGAACTCGGGGTCGCTTTCCAGGGCGTCCAGCGCGCGGCCGACCACGTCGACCATCATGACGCGGAAGCGGCTGCAGGGCAGGTACCATTCCAGGTCCCAGTGGGTGTGGGAGACGACATAGGCCTGGCGGGGGGCAGCGGACACGGCAGGGCTCCTTCAGGGTGCGCCGCAGGCGGCGACGAGCTCGTCGAGGGTGGTTGCCAGCAGGCCGACGCAGGTGTCGGCGGCGCCGTAGAAGAGGTGCGCCGTGCCGTCGGCGGCCACGACCAGGCCCGAGGGGAAGACGACGTTGGGCACCTGGCCCGTCAGCTCCCACGGCTCGCGCGGTTCGAGGACGTTGTCGCCGCCCCGGGCCAGGACGCGGGTCGGATCGTCCCGGTCCAGCAGGGCGCAGCCCGCCTGGTAGACGTTGGCCGCCGCGAAGTGGGTGGCCACGCCGTGGTAGACCAGCAGCCAGCCCCGCGCGGTGGGCACGGGCGGCGGGCCGGCGCCGATCAGCTCGTCCCAGTAGCGGGGGCGGCCGGCCATGACCTCGCCCGCCGGCTCCCAGCGCTCCAGGTCGTCGGACACCTGCAGGGTGATGACGCTGCCGGTGGGCGGACCGCCCGGGGGCGCCGCGCGGTTGGGGCGTTCCAGCAGCGCGTAGCGGCCGCCGATGCGCGCGGGGAAGAGCACGCCGTTGCGGGTGTCTTGACGGGCGACCAGGCCGATCAGTTCCAGGCGCTCCAGGCCGGCGAAGCCCGCGCCGCGGTCGCCGGCCGCGTGCCACAGCGCCAGCCGGCCGCCGTGGTCGGTGTCCAGGGCCGTGACCACGAGCAGGCGCCCGTCCAGCACCGTCAGGCGCGGGTCGTAGACGTGGAAGACCTCGAGGTCGAGGCTCGCCAGACCGCGCAGCTCGCTGGGCCGGCCGGCGCAGGCGACGGCGGGCCCCTCGGTCAGGCGCGCCGGCACCAGGTAGGTGCGCCGGCCCCGGGTCTGCACCCGCAGCAGCAGCACCGTGGCGCTGTCGACCGTCGCGGCGCCCGGGTTGAAGACGCTGGTGGGGTCGATGATCTCCGGCGGCATGGCCGGCAGGTCCGCCCGTGTCAGCAGGGGGAGGCCCTCGCCGCCCGCTCCCAGGCGCCGCCCCCTCACGGCGCGGTCCTGCGCAGCCGGCCCTCGTGGTCCACCGTGGCGATGACCACGGAAGTGACCAGGCGGGCCGTGAACCAGTCGGCGCCGCCGGCGAGGGTGAAGACCTGTCCCGGGCCCAACGGCAGGACGCGGCCCGGCGCCCGCATGGGCAGCGTGTCCGGTGCGAGGCCCAGCTCGGCAGGGTCGGC
>JBHEPC010000239.1:0-4305 GCA_046260475.1 Candidatus Krumholzibacteriia bacterium
AAATGCAAAAAATCACGTTTTCTGGATACTCGGCGTTGACACCTGCCTACATCCCGGGTAGGATCACACTTCGGATTGGAAATGCACGCTTAATCGAGGAGATCCTCCATGAAGAACATCGTTCTCGCCACGATGATCACCGCGTTCCTGGCCGGTGGCGCCTGGGCCGCCTGCGACGTCGAACTCGCGTTCACACCCGAGGTGGTCGCCGCGGGCGACGAGGTCACCATGTTCGCTTCCATCGCCAACCTCGGCGACGAGAACACGATAGCCGACCTTGTGATCAGCATCACGTTCATGGACTACGAGGTCGGTCCCCTTGAGGGCCAGATGCCCCTGGCTGCCGGCGAGGAGCTGAGCAACGAAGTGACCTTCGTGACGCCCCCGTTGCCGTACGGAGGCACCCTCACCGTCACCGTCACGGCGACTTGCGACGGGGTGTCCGACACCGCAACGGCCACGCTGACCGTCGAGGCGGACGCATCGGCGACCGGCTACGACGGCCTCGACGCGGTGGGCCGCGACATCCTGGCCGGCTTCACCAGCGCGCCTGTCGCTGATGACGAGGCCAGCTTCGGTGGGGTGAAGGCGCTCTACCGCTAATCCTGAGCAGCCACGATACCGTGGACGGAGCCCGCGCCCAGTGCCTGCGGGCTCCGTCCCGTTTCCGGGGCGGTCGGGATCGCCTCCAGGGGGTACGCAACGTGAAGACGCATCGATCCGGACAGCCTCCCATCGCGACCGCGGCGGTGCTCGCGGCGGTGCTCCTGGTCGCCGGCCCCGCGATCGCCGAGCCCTTCTCCCTGCAACGGGTCTGGCAGGGCGAGGCCGTGGCCGACCAGTTCGGTTTCGCCGCCGCGCCCGTCGGCGATGTCGACGCCAACGGCTGCGGGGATCTCGTCGTGGGCGCGAACGTCAACGACGGCGTGGTGCTCAGCGGCGGCCAGAGCTACGTCTTCCGGGGCGGGGGCACCTACCCCGAGGCCGCCCCGCTGACCTATGCCGGCGGGTACGAGCGCGGCTACCACGGGGCCGCCATTGCCGGCGGTGCCGACCTGAACGGCGACGGGATCGACGACTGGGTGGTGGGAGCGCCCGGCCCGGGTCCGGACGGGCTCAGCCCCGGCTACGTGCACGTCTTCCTCGGCGGTGTGGCCATCGACGCCGAGCCGGACGCGACCCTGTCCGGCACCGTGGCCGGCGGCCAGTTCGGGGCCGCCGTCTGCGTCCTGCCGGATTTCGACGGCGACGGCTACGCCGATCTGGCCGTGGGCAGCCCGCGCGCGGGCAGCGGCCTGGTCAGCCTCTTCCGCGGCGGCCCCGGCGGTCCTGCGGCCACGCCAGCGGTCACCATGCACGCCCGGGCGGACGATCTCCGCTTCGGCAAGGCGCTGGCCTACCTCCCCGACCGGGACGGCGACGGCTGCGACGATCTGCTGGTCGGTGCGTCACGCAGTTCGCAGGCGGCTACCTGGGCCGGTGCCATGCTGATGTTCGCCGGCACCGCCGGTTTGGACACGGTGCCGGACCTCGTCCTGACCGGCGAGGCGGCCGGTGACGAGTTCGGCTACGCCATTGATGCGGGCGGTGACTTCAACGGCGACGGCTGGCCCGACATCGCCGTCGGGGCGCCGTTCGCCAATCCCGACGGCATGATCGACGGCGGTCGTGCCTACGTGTTCCTGGCCGGGCCGGAGCTGGACGCGGTGCCGGACCTGAGGTTCGCCGCGGCGGGCCCGGGCGAGCGCTTCGGCACCGCGGTGGCACTCGGCTTCGACTGGGACGACGACGGGTTCGGCGACCTGGCCGTCGGTGCACCGGATCGGGCGGGCGCCGGCCCGTTCGCCGGCGCGGTCGAGGTGTTCCGCGGCGGCACCGCACCCGACTCCCTGCCCGACGTGGTGATCGACGACGCCGAACCGGAACTGCATCTGGGCACGACCGTGACGGCGGGCGGCGATCTCCTGGGCAACGGGCAGACCACGCTCTGCATCGGCGGCTACAATGCGGTGAACGAGGGGACGGTCCGGCTCTACGGTCGTGACGCCCAACCGGTGGCCACCGTGCCGCCGCCGGCGGTCGCGCGGGGACGCTTGGCCCCGCCGTGGCCCAATCCCGCGAATCCGCGGATCCGGCTCGCCCTGGACGTGGACGTGCCGGGGCGCTGGCTCGTGGAGGTGGTCGACCTGGCCGGCCGGCGCCTGGCGGTCCTGCATCAGGGACCGTTGCCGGCGGGCCGCGCCGTCCTGCGCTGGGACGGACGGGATGCCCGCGGGCTCCCGGCCGCCAGCGGGGTCTATGCGGTGCGTGCGACCTCCGGCCGGACCGTCGACGCGCGGCGCTTCACTCTGGTGCGCTGACGCCGCCCGGAGCGGACTCCGTCGCGGCAACCGCCGGCAGCCGCCGCTCGATGATGCCCGAGTCGACGATGTGCCCGCCGCGGGTCACCGCGTTGAAGTACATCCTGTCTCCCGCGATCTCGACCGCCAGGAAGACGTTGTCCCTGTCGTAACCGCGGGCGGTCAGCCCGGACCTGCGGTCGATGTCGCCGGGCGCCAATTTCCCCCCCGACCCCACGACGAAGTACACGACCCCCAGTTGGGGCTCCAGGCGCTCGTAGAAGTGGTCGTGACCGGAGAAGGCCACGCTGACGTTGTAGGTGACGAAGAGCGGTTCCAGGATCCTCCTCAGGTCCTTGTCGGAGCCGTGGCGGCCGCCCGATGAATAGAGCGGATGGTGGAAGACGGCGATCTTCCAGTCGTCATCCGCGCCTTGCAGTTCCTTCTCCAGCCAGACGAACTCCTCGGGCGTGCGGTAGGTGCTGTCGATCATGAAGAACCGCACCGGGCGGTCCGGGGCCTTGAAGGTGTAGTAGTAGTCGCCGTTCATGTTGAACAGCTCGTAGAACCGTTGCTCGCGCGAATCGTGATTGCCAAGGGTGGCGTAGAAAGTCACGCCCGCGTCCAGCAGCGGCTTGTACGGGGTCTCGAACTTCTTCTGGAAATCACGGGATTTCTCCGCCCCGTAGAGGTTGTCGCCGACGGTGACCACGACGTCGAACGCGAAGCTCTCGCGGAACCGCGCCATCTCCGCGGCCACCTCGTACTGCCGGGTGCCGCCGGTCCCGAAATCGCCCAGCACGACGAACCTGAAGGAGTCCTCGGCGTTCGGCAGGGGTATGGGCGCCTCGGCCGGGCTGCGCGAGGCTTCGACGGTGGCCGGGCCGGACTCGACCGGAAGCAAGGCGCCGCAGCCGTACGCGACCAGCAAGGCCAGCAGCGGCACCGGCTCGAGCCAACGCATCTTCATGTTCCTGCCCCGTTCCCGGTGCTGTCCGTGCGACCGGCGCTAGAACAGCACATTATCGGTGAAGTCGATGACGAGATTGGCGTGCGTGTCCATCAGGATCAGCCGGTCGCCGGCGAAGCGGTACTCCAGACCCTCCGCGAGTCTGGGCAGTGCGGTGAGCACCTGCAGCGGCATCGTCGTCAACGGCAACGTCTTGGGATAGCGTGCGTTCACGGTGAGGCCGGGCACGGGTGGGTTCTCGTCCGTGATGGAATCCAGGCTGGTCTGGTTGGCGCTGCCGGCAAGCGCCGAGGCGAGGGCCCGACCGACCACTGCCAGCATGTCCGGCGAGAAGAAGTCCCCCTGCTTCGCGTCCGTCCTGGCGGTCCGGATCAAATCGCCGAGCGCGCGCTGGTTCGCGTCGATCTGGTCGGGTGTTGCCTTGGTAGGGAGCGCCGGCAGGCTCGCTTCGAGCTTGCGGTGCAGGGACAGGTAGTCTGCCAGATTGGCCTCGAAGTCCTTGACGGTCTGCGCTTCGTCTGCGGTGAGCACCACGGGACGGGTCTCCATGGCGGCGGGAGGAGAAGCCGCGGCGCAGACGCCCGCGACCATAAGCGCGACGAGGGCGGCGCCGACGAGCGGGACGCGATTCGGTTTCGTCATGACATTTCCATCCTGACTGCCGGGTGGCGATCCGGCTTGGTTCCGGCATTCAGAAAGTCACGCCGGTCCGTACGCGCAGGCCGTTGTGGCCCCGCGGGTCACCTGGTTCCAGACTCAACGCGGTCGAGGGGTTCAGGACGCCGATCCAGAATCCGACTCCGGTCGTGTCGTGCCATCCGCCCGGCGACCGCCCATCGACATAGACGCGGCCGACGTCGCCATAGCCGTACACGCCGATCTCCCACGGCATCAACAGCGCGAAACGCATAACCGTGAACTGAAGTTCAGCCGTGCCGCGGAGCGCGGCGTCGCCCGCGAAGCGTTCGCGTTCGAGTCCCCGCACCGATCCGCGGC